>DASSLZ010000347.1:0-14743 GCA_035689165.1 Candidatus Eiseniibacteriota bacterium
TCGATCCGGTTCACGATGACGAGCCCGCGGAAGCCGGTGTCCCCCACGAGGAGGTTCGAGCCGCCGCCGATCAGGAGCCAGCGCATCCCCGAGTCCACCGCGCTCTTCACGACCTCTTGGAGCGCCTTTTCGGTGTAGACCTCGGCGAGCACGTCGGCGGGGCCGCCGATCCCGAAGGTGGTGTAGGGGGCGATCGCGGCACCCCGCTTGACGACGAGCTGTTCCTGGTCGAGGACCGGTGCGGCGAAGGTCACGAAATCGCTCCCATGGGTGCGGTGCGCGCCGCGCTCGTCTCGGAGCGAAGCGGGCGCACCGTCTGCATTATCGGCTCCCGGCGCCAAATTCTGAAGCGAGTTCATCGATACGACTCCTGGCGCGGCCCCTCCATTCCGGATCCCCCCGATTCGGGTGACGATTTGCGTTTTCGCCGGGCGGAATCCAGCCCGCATTTGGGTTGCACGAACACTGCTATTAGCCTAGGCTAACGCGCCATGATCCCGTTGACGCGCTCGCGGCAGGACTACCTCAAGGCGCTCTACGCCCTCTCCCCCGGCGGCGAGCCGGTGGCCACCTCGCGTCTCGCCCGCCGCCTGAACGTGTCGGCGCCCTCGGTCACGAACATGCTCGCCCGGCTCGCGTCGGAACGGCTGGTGGACTACGCGCCCCGCGCCGGCGCCAGCCTCACGTCGCGCGGCAGGCGCGAGGCGCTGGACATCGTCCGGCGCCACCGGATTCTCGAGACCTTCCTGGTCCGCGTCCTGGGCTTCGACTGGTCGGAGGTTCATGAGGACGCCGAGGTGCTCGAGCACCACGTGAGCGATCGCGTGCTGCTGGCGATCGACCGCCTCATCGGCCACCCGGAGGAAGATCCCCATGGTCATCCCATTCCCGATCGCCGGGGAAGGATCAGCCGGCGGACGCTGGTTCCCCTATCCGCGGTCGCTCGAGGCAAGGAGGTCCGGGTGCGGGAGATCCGCGATTCGGACGCCGGCCGCCTCGCCCGCTGGAAGGAGCTGGGGCTGGTGCCGGGGGCGCGGGTCAGGGTGCGTGACGTGCGCGAAGCGGACGGCGTGACGGAGCTCGAGGTGGCCGGGCGGCAGGTCGTGGTCGGCCAGGCGGTGCTCGAAGGCGTCATGGTCCAGAGCGTGCGGAGGACCCCGCGTGGAGCTTGAGCCGGACCATCGCTCCCTGCACGAGCTGCACCGGACCGTCGCCGTGCCGGCGCGCTCGAGCTGGCCGCGCCGGATGCTGGCGTTCTCGGGACCCGCTTACCTCGTCAGCGTCGGCTACATGGATCCGGGCAACTGGGCCACCGACCTGGCCGGCGGCGCGCGATTCGGCTATCAGCTCATCTGGGTCCTGCTCGCCAGCAACCTGATCGCGGTGCTGCTCCAGGCGCTCTCCGCCCGTCTCGGCGTCGTGACGGGAAAGGATCTCGCGCAGGAATGCCGGACGGCCTATCCCCGCCTCCTGACGATCCCGCTCTGGATCCTGGCCGAGATCGCGATCGTGGCGTGCGATCTCGCCGAGGTGCTGGGCGCCGCGGTCGCGCTCAAGCTGCTCTTCCATTTCCCGCTCCTCTGGGGCGTGCTCATCACCGCGCTCGACGTGCTCCTGCTGCTTACCCTGCAGCGGATGGGGATGCGGCGCCTCGAGGCCTTGATCCTGACCCTGATCGGGACGATGGGCTTCTGCTTCGCGGTCGAGATCGCCCTGTCCCGGCCGGACCTGGCCGAGGTGTTCCGCCACCTCCTGCCGCGCGGGCCGGATGGCCAACCGTCGCTGTTCCAGCACGACCCCGCGCAGGGCTGGTCGGTGCTCGGGCTGCGCGGCGATTCGCTCTACATCGCCATCGGGATCCTGGGCGCGACCGTCATGCCCCATAACCTCTACCTGCACAGCGCGCTGGTGCAGAGCCGCGTGGTCGCCCAGACGACGGAGGGAAAGCGTGAGGCCGTCCGGATGAACGCCATCGACTCGGCCGTGGCGCTGAACCTGGCGTTCTTCGTGAACGCCGCGATCCTGGTGGTCTCGGCCGCCGTGTTCCACTTCTCGGGGCACCAGGACGTCGCCCGGATCGAGGATGCCCACCGGCTGCTCGCGCCCCTGCTGGGGACGACCCTCGCCTCGGTGCTGTTCGCCGTGGCGCTGCTCTCGTCGGGCCAGTCCAGCACGATCACGGGGACGCTGGCCGGGCAAGTCGTCATGGAGGGATTCCTGCGCCTGCGCATCCAGCCGTGGCTGCGCCGCCTGATCAGCCGGAGCCTCGCGATCATCCCGGCCGCCCTCGTCATCGGGCTGCACGGCGAGAACGCCGTGGACTCGCTGCTCGTGCTGTCGCAGGTGGTGCTGAGCCTCCAGCTGTCGTTCGCGGTGATCCCGCTGGTCGCGTTCACCAGCGACCGCCGGCGCATGGGCGAGCTCGCGAATCCGATGTGGATGGTCGTGCTGGGCTGGCTGGCCGCGTTCTTCATCGCGGGGCTCAACGCCAAGCTGGTCGGCGACATCGTGACCAGCTGGTACGCGTCCACGGGCGGGGCCTGGTGGCTCTCCGCGCTGGTGGTGCCCGCGATCGTCGTGATCGGGGGCCTGCTCCTGCTGATCACGGCGCTCCCGCTCCTGCAGCGCCTGGCTCCGCAGTGGGCCGGCAGGCTGGCGCCCTCCGGCGGCGTCGTGACGGCGATCCCGATCACCGCCACGCACGTCCCCCCCGGCCCGCGCACCATCGTGGAGACCGGTCCGCGCCGCGTGGCGCTCGCGCTCGAGCTGGGTCCGGCGGATGCCGCGACGCTCGACCACTTCCGGGGGATGGCGCTTCCGGCCGACGCCACGGTCGCGCTCATGCACGTGGCCGAGAGCGCGGCCAGCCGCTACCTCGGCTCCGAGTCGCTCGACAAGGAGAGCCGTGAGGATCTGGCGGTACTCGAGCAGCTGGCGGCGGAGCTGCGGCGAACCGGACTCCAAGTGCAGGTGATGCTGGGGAACGGCGACGTGAAGTCCGAGCTCGCGCGCATGATCAAGGAGTGGAAAGCGGACCTGGTCGTCACCGGCTCGCACGGGCATCGCTGGCTCGGCGACCTGTTCCTGGGAGCGACCACCTCCGGCCTCCGCCATCGCGTGCAGTGCCCCGTGCTCACGATCCGGGCGAGTCGGTCCCAGCCGAAGAGCTGAGGGGGGCGCCCCGGGCAGTTCGGTCAGCGCGCGGCTCACCGGGGGCCCACCCGGACGGCGCCCCAACAGAACGGCCCCGCGGGGAGGATCCCACGGGGCCGTCGTACGCAGCTGTCGAAGAGGGCTATTCCATCCCGCCGCCGCCCATGGGCGGCGCCTTCTCCTCTTCCGGGATGTCGGTGACGATCGCTTCGGTGGTCAGGAGCAGCGAGGCGATGCTCGCCGCGTGCTGCAGCGCCGAGCGGACCACCTTGGTGGGGTCCACGATGCCGGCCGCGACCATGTCCACGAACTCGCCGGTGGCCGCGTTGTAGCCGCGCGCGCCCTTGTCCGCCTTGATCTTCTCCACGATCACCGAGCCCTCGGCGCCCGCGTTGAAGGCGATCTGCTTCGCCGGGACCTCGAGCGCCTGGGCGACGATGTCGATGCCGTGCTTCTCGTCTCCCTTCCCCTCGAGCTTCCGCACCGCGGCCTGCGCGCGCAGCAGCGCGACGCCGCCGCCGGGCACGATCCCCTCCTCGACGGCCGACTTCGTGGCCGCGAGGGCGTCCTCGACGCGCGCCTTCTTCTCCTTCAGCTCGAACTCCGTCGCGGCGCCGATGTGCAGCACGGCCACGCCGCCCGCGAGCTTCGCCAAGCGCTCCTGGAGCTTCTCCTTGTCGTAGTCCGAGGAGGAATCCTCGATCTCCTTCCGGATCTGGTCCACGCGCCCCTTGATGTCGGCCTTCTTCCCCGCGCCTTCGATGATCGTCGTGTCGTCCTTGTCGATCACGATGCGCTTGGCCTTGCCGAGATCGGCGAGGGTGGCGTTCTCCAGCTTGTAGCCCGCCTCTTCGGTGATGAGGCGGCCGCCGGTCAGCACGGCGATGTCCTCGAGCATGGCGCGCCGGCGGTCGCCGAAGCCCGGCGCCTTCACCGCGGCCACGTTCAGGATGCCGCGCAGCTTGTTCACGACGAGGGTGGCCAGCGCCTCCCCTTCCAGGTCCTCGGCGATGATCAGGAGCGGGCGGCCCGTCTGCGCCACCTTCTCGAGGATCGGGAGGATGTCCTTGATCGAGGCGATCTTCTTGTCGTGGATCAGGACCTGCGCGTCCTCCAGCGTCACCTCCATCCGCTCGGGATCGGTGACGAAGTAGGGCGAGAGGTACCCGCGGTCGAACTGCAGCCCTTCCACGATGTCGCGGGAGGTGTCGAGGCTCTTCGCCTCCTCGACCGTGATGACGCCGTCCTTCCCCACCTTGTCCATCGCGTCGGCGATGAGCGAGCCGATCTCGGCGTCGTTGTTCGCGGAGATGGTCGCGACCTGCGCGATCTCTTCCTGCGTCTTGATCGCCTTGGACTGGCGCTTCAGGTCCTCGATGATCGCCTGCACGGCGCGGTCGATGCCGCGCTTCAGGAACATGGGATTCGCGCCCGCCGCCACGTGGCGGATCCCGTACTGGACCATCGCCTGCGTGAGCACGGTCGCGGTGGTGGTGCCGTCGCCCGAGACGTCCTGCGTCTTGGTCGCGACCTCCTTCACCATCTGCGCGCCCATGTTCTCGTAGGGGTTCTCCAACTCGATCTCTTTGGCGATCGTCACGCCGTCGTTCGTCACCGTCGGCGAGCCGAATTTCTTGTCGAGGACGACGTTCCGCCCCTTGGGCCCCAGCGTGACCTTGACCGTGTTCGCGAGCTTGTCCACGCCGCGCTGGAGCGCGTCGCGGGCCGCCGCGTCGAAGAGAAGCTGCTTCGCCATGTGGTTCCGTTCCTCCTTGCCGCACGCCCCCCAAGGGCTGCGAGATTTGGCACTAAGGTACCGAGAGTGCTAACGGGGAGAGGGTAGCGAAGTCTGGAATTCTCCTCAATAGGGTTGACGCAGCAACCGATACGTTATAACGTAGGTGATAACAACGGAGGAGCCATGATCAAGGTCAAAGTACGTAAAGTAGGTAATTCCCTTGGACTTACCCTGCCATCGGAAGCCGTTCAGGCCCTGCGCGTGCGCGAGGGAGATCAGCTGTACCTGACCGAGGCACCAGACGGTTATCGCCTGACTCCCTATGATCCCGACTTCGAGGAGACGATGGAGGCGGCCGAGGAGTTCATGGCGCAGTACCGAAACGCCCTCCGTGAGCTCGCGAAATAAGGAGCCCCGCTGGATCTCGAAGAAGGCGGCCTTGGCGATCTGCGAGCGCCTTCTCGCCGAACATGGTGGGGCCGCGGGCATTCGCGACGAGGGCTCTCTCGAAGCGGCGCTCGCCGCGCCTCGGAACCACTTCTACTACTCGGGGCCTGATCTCTTCACGTTGGCAGCCGTTCACGCCCACGCGATCACAAGAAATCATCCCTTCCTGGATGGAAACAAGCGAGTCGCGCTGACGCTTGCGGGTGTATTTCTCAGGATCAACGGATTCCGTTTGTTCGCGAGCGAGCGCGACGCGATCGTGGCCACGTTCGCCCTGTCGAATCGAGAGATCGGTTTCGAGGAGTTTGCTGCGTGGCTACGGGAACATTCCAAGAAGGCAACCCGCCGCAAGACCGGCCGATGAGCCCGTCCCGTCTTGTCGACCTCAGTCACGTCGTCGAGCACGGGATGATCACCTACAAGGGCCTCCCCGCGCCGATCGTCTGCGATTTCCTGAGCCGCGAAGCGTCGCGCGCCATCTACGCGGCCGGGACCGAGTTCCACATCGGGAAGATCGAGATGGTCGCGAACACGGGGACCTATCTGGACAGCCCCTTCCATCGGTTCGCTGATGGGAAGGATCTGAGCGAACTGCCGCTGGAGTCGTTGGCCGATCTGGATGCGGTGGTGGTGCGGTGCTTGCGCGGGGGTGGCGACGGTGCTGGGTCGGATTCTGAGCTCGTTCGCCGCGATCGCCGTCGTATCGTTGCCGATTCCTTCCGCGGCCTCGACGTGCGCGGGAAGGCCGTTCTCGTCCATACCGACTGGTGCTCGCGGTGGCGTACGGACGCCTATTTCGAAGGACATCCCTTCTTGACGGCGGAGGCCGCCGCTCTGCTCGTCGAAGGGGGCGCGGCGCTGGTCGGGATCGATTCCTACAACATCGACGACACCGAAGATGGGAGCCGTCCCGTTCACACGACGCTGCTGGGCGCGGAGATTCCGATCGTGGAGCACATGCGGGGACTGGAGCGGGTACCGGACTCGGGCTTCCGATTCTCGGCGGTACCCGTCAAGGTGAAGAGGTTCGGGACGTTTCCGGTCCGGGCTTTCGCGGCGGTTCCGTAACCCCAGTTACCCTGACCAACTTGCGCCGGCGCAAGTTAACTTTTATATTAACTGCTCGCCGAGAGTCGAACCGCTCCACGCTGTCGAACATGTTCTAGAACATGTTCGTGTGTCAGCTTGGCGCGATTCGCCACAAAAGCCGCTAGCTTCGGCCGGCCTTCGTCCCGCTGCGCTCGTGGATCATGCGCAAACCGTGCAGCGTCAGGTGGGCGTCCACCTTCTGGATCGTCTTCGAGTGCGGGGCGATGGCTTTGGCCAACCCCCCGGTCGCGATCACGATGGGGCGCATCCGCGCCTCGGCGGCGATCTTCCGGACGATGGTGTCCACCTGTCCGACCGCGCCGTACAGAAGCCCCGACTGGAGGCTTTCCTCGGTGCTCTTCCCCACCACGCGCGGCGGCGCCTTGACCTCGAACGCGCCGAGACGCGCCGCGCGCCGCACCAGGTTCTCCGCTCCGGTCAGGACGCCGGGCGCAATCACGCCGCCGAGGTAGCGTCCCTCGCGCGAGATCACGTCGAAGGTCGTCGCGGTGCCGAAGTCCACGATGATGCAGGGCTTCCCGTGGCGCTCGATGGCGGCCACCGCGTTCGCGATCCGGTCGGCGCCCACCGCACCCGGGTCGCGATAGTCGATCGGCAGCCACGGCGCGCTGGCGGCGGTGATTTCGAGCGGGGCCTTCCCCATCAGATGCCGCGCCGCCTCGGCGAAGATCGCGGTCTGCGGCGGCACGACCGAGGCGAGCACGCAGGCGTGTCCCGAGGCGACCGCTCGCCGGGTGCCGCGCGGCTTCCGCGTTCCTTCCGCCCCGCCGTTCGAGCCCGCCACCTCCGGCGCGATCTGGCGCAGGAGCAGCTCGGCCTCGTCGGCCGTGCGGCGCGTCTCGCTGCTCACGCGATAGGAACGCCCGAGCTTCCGCCCTTCGAACAGGCCCAGCGTCACCTCGGTGTTGCCGATGTCGATGGCGAGGAGCATCGATTCCTCCCTACGAGAACAGCCCCTGGCGCTCGGGCCGCCCGCGGGCGCGCCAGATGAGCCAGGCCACGAGCACGCTCAGGAAATAGAGCACCACGAGCGGGGCGGTCAGGATCAGCATCGACGGGCCGTCGCCCGGCGTGATGACGGCGGCGCCCAGCGCGATGAAGAAGACGGCGTGGCGCCACGCACGCCAGAGCATGCGCGGTGAGACGACGCCGAACCAGGCGAGCAGGCAGAGCACGAGCGGCATCTGGAACAGGAGCCCGCACCCCGCGGCGAGCTTCACGGCGAAGCCCAGGAGCGACCCCACCGAGACGCGCGCTTCGATGTTCGGCGTGGCGAAGGACTGGAGCATCCCGACCATCGCGGGCAGGAGCAGCTCGAGCGCGAAGGCGATCCCCGCATAGAGCAGAATGCCCGAGGCGAACATCCAGGGGATCGCGAACTTCCGCTCGTCGCGCTTCAATCCCGGAGCGACGAAGCGCCAGACCTCGAGAAGCAGATAGGGCACCGCGACCAGCCCGCCCGTCCAGAGCGCCACCGTCATGCGCGCCGAGAACGCCTCGCCCGGCGTCAGGGCCAGCGCCTTCTGTCCCGGGCCGAGGAGCCGGATGATCAGCGCGTCGAGGAGGCGGTCGGAGAAGGCCCACGCGCCGCCGATCAGGATGATCGCGGCGACCGCGATGCGGAAGAGCGCCTTCCGCAATTCGTCCAGGTGCTCGAGAAGCGGCATGACGCGCTCGCCGGTCGCCGCGCCCGCCGCCTCGGCGACGGTCGCGGGCTCTGGGGCCGGAGCGGGCTCGGGTGGCGGGGGCGGCGCTTTCGCCGGCGCATCCACCGGCCCGGCGCCGTGCGTCGCCGCGGCGTCGGAAATCGAACCGGGCACCGGAGGATCGCTCATTTCAGGAACGACCGCAGCTCTTCGAGGAACTGATTCAGATCCTTGAAGTGCCGGTAGACGGAGGCGAACCGGACGTAGGCCACTTCATCCAGCGACCGCAGCGCCTCCATGACGCGCGCGCCGATTTCGTGCGAGGGAACCTCGTCCACGCCCTGGCGCAGCAGGTCCGCTTCCAGCGAATCCACCAGCTCGTTCAGCCGCTCCGCGGCGATCGGGCGCTTCTCGCACGCGCGCAACAGCCCGTTCAGGATCTTCTCGCGGCTGAACGGCTCCCGACGGCCGTCCTTCTTGATCACGAAGAGGGGCGTCGTCTCGATCGTCTCGTAGGTCGTGAAGCGGCGGTGGCACTTGAGGCATTCGCGCCGGCGCCGGATCGCCTGCCCCTCCTTGGCGGCACGCGAGTCGATGACCTTGTCTTCCTGGTGCCCGCACGACGGACACTTCACGCGGACTCTCCGATGCCGAAGGGGATCTCGCCCGCGACCACCGGGAACCGCGCGCCGGTCGCGTCCTGGATCAGCAGCGCGCCCGTGGCGAGAATGGCTTCCACCGTGCCCTCGACGCGCCCTTCCGGGGTCTGCACCGCGATGCGCGTGCCGGGCTGGGGCAGGCAGGGCAGGATCGCCTCGCGGAGCGCCTCCGGTCCGTCGAGGGCGGCGACGCCGCGGTAGCGCTCGAAGCGCTCGAGCACGGCCGCGAGCACGTCCTCGCGGTCCAGCTCCCGCCCGCCCCAGGCGACGCGCAGCGACGTGGCGCGGCTCCGAAGCTCGTCCGGGAAGTCCCCCGCCTCCTGGTTCACGTTGATCCCCGCGCCGACGACCAGGACGTGCCCTGCGGCGCCCGGCCGCGACTCCGCGAGAATGCCGCAGAGCTTCCGCCCGGCGTGCAGCACGTCGTTGGGCCACTTCACGGCGAGCGGCTCCCCCGTGATCGCGGAGCCGGCCTCGGACATCGCGCACGCCATGGCCATCCCGAGCAGCGGGAACCGCGCGAGGGGAATCCCCGGCCGGAGCAGCACGGAGAAGAGAAGGGACCGCCCGGGCGCGTCCCACCACGTCCGGCCCTGCCGGCCGCGTCCCGCCGTCTGCTCGTCCGTGGCGATCACCAGCCCCTCGGGGGCGCCGTCGGCTGCGCGGCGAAGCACCTCGTCGTTGGTCGAGGCAAGGCTGCGCCGGAATTCGATCGGTATTCCGAGGTAGGCGGCGGGGCCGGTCACGACCGAACCCCGCGGCGGCTTCGCATCCCCTCGCTTCGCTCGGGGGTCACAGTTTCTCGTCCAGGAGCAGCGAGAGATCGAGCGCCGGCGCCGAATGGGTCAGCGCCCCGATCGAAATGTAGGA
The DNA here is from genome assembly GCA_035689165.1 of Candidatus Eiseniibacteriota bacterium. Classification (GTDB taxonomy): domain Bacteria; phylum Eisenbacteria; class RBG-16-71-46; order SZUA-252; family SZUA-252; genus DASQJL01. The sequence continues at coordinate 9,624 of DASSLZ010000347.1, forward strand.
GACGCCAGGGATGGCGTACTCGCGCACGTTGGCGAGCCGCACGCCCCCGGAGACCTCGATCTCGGGCGGCCCCCCCGCGGCGCCGCCGGCCTCGGGCGCGCCGCTCTTCCCTTTCGTGCGCACGGTCTTCTTGCCCAGACCCAGCCGCTTCACCACGTCCGCGATCTTCGGGGGCGTGAAGTTGTCGAGCAGCAGACGGTCCACACCCATGCCGGCCACGTCGATGGCATCCTCCACCGATCGCACCTCGACCACGACCGGAAGCCCCTTCGGCTGGGCCGATTCCTTGGCGCGGGTCACGGCGGCCGCGACACTGCCCGCTGCCTTGATGTGGTTCTCCTTCACGAGCACGCCGTCGAAGAGCCCGAAGCGGTGGTTCATGGCGCCGCCGGCGAGCACGGCGTACTTCTCGAGGATGCGGAGGCCGGGGGTCGTCTTCCGGGTGTCCAGGATGTGTACGCCCGTGCCTTCCACGGCCTTCACGAAAGCGCCCGCCATCGTGGCGATCCCCGACAGGTGCTGCAGGAAGTTCAGCGCCACGCGCTCGGCGGTGAGGATGGCCCGCGCCGATCCCTCGAGCGTCGCGAGCGGAGTTCCCTTGGGAATGGTTCCGCCGTCGGGGCAGGACCACGCGATCTGCATCTCGGGATCCAGCTCGCGAAAGGCGAGCGCCGCGACGCCGCTCCCCGCGAGGATCCCCTCGTGCCGCGCCTCGATGTGGGCCCGCGCCCGGGCCGATGCGTCAACGACGGCGTCGGTGGTCGCGTCCCCGCCCCCGACGTCCTCCGTCAGAGCCAGGCGCACCATCGGCAGTGCGATCGCTTCGAGCCGCACGCGTTCCTTCCTTTCCCCCTCCGAGCCGTAGCTCGTCCAGCCGGTCGCGGAAGACCGCGGCCAGCTCGAATTCCTCGCGCGACGCCGCCTCGAGCATCTCGCGCTCGAGTACCTCCATGAGTCCCTCGCGGTCCAGGTCCAGGGCGCGCGCGGGGAGCAGTTCCTCCACGCGCGGCGCGCCCGCCGCGTCGGCGACGGACGTGGTCCGCATCACTTCCTCCACCGACTTCACGATGGTCGTCGGCGTGATGCCGTGCTCGGCGTTGTACTCGACCTGCGCCTCGCGCCGCCGGTTCATCTCCTCGAGCGCGCGGCGCATGGCGCCGGTCACGTGGTCGGCGTAGAGCAGCACCTGGCCCCGGATGTGCCGCGCGGCGCGCCCCGCGGTCTGGATCAGGGACGTCTCCGAGCGGAGGAACCCCTCCTTGTCGGCGTCCAGGATCGCGACCAGCGACACCTCGGGCAGGTCCAGCCCCTCGCGCAGGAGGTTGATCCCCACCAGCACGTCCACTTTCTGGAGACGCAGCGCCCGGAGCACCTCCATCCGGCCGATCGCGTCGATGTCGGAGTGGATGTAGCGCACCTTCACGCCGGCCTGGAACAGATACTCGGTCAGGTCCTCGGCCATCCGCTTGGTGAGCGTGGTCACGAGCACCCGCTCCCCGACCTCCACGCGCTTCTTGATCTCCTCCAGCAGGTCGTCGATCTGCCCGCGCGTCGGCCGCACCGCCACGCGCGGATCCACCAGACCCGTGGGCCGGATGATCTGCTCCACGATCACGCCGCCCGACTTCTGGAGCTCGTAGGCGGAGGGGGTCGCGGAGACGAAGATGGCCTGGTCGATCAGGGTCTCGAACTCGTCGTAGCGGAGCGGGCGGTTGTCCAGCGCCGACGGGAGCCGGAAACCGTAATCCACCAGCGTCTGCTTGCGCGAGCGGTCCCCCTCGTACATCCCGCCGATCTGCGGCACCGTGACGTGCGACTCGTCGATGATGAGCAGGAAGTCCTTCGGGAAGTAGTCGATCAGGCACTGGGGCCGCTCCCCCGGCCGGCGCCCGGACAGCGGGCGCGAGTAGTTCTCCACCCCCGCGCAGGTGCCGATCTCGCGCAGCATCTCCATGTCGTATTCGGTCCGCATCTTGAGCCGCTGCGCCTCGAGGAGCTTCCCTTCGCTCTGGAAGACGGCCAGCCGCTCGGCCAGCTCCTCGCGGATCGCCGTGAGCCCGCGCTCCAGCTTCTCGGGCTGGGTCACGAAGTGCTTCGCGGGATAGATCGCGGTGCTCGTGAGGAGCCGCCGCGTCTTGCCCGTGAGCGGGTCGATCTCCGTGATCCGGTCCACCTGGTCCCCGAACAGCTCGATCCGGAGCCCGATCTCTTCGTAGGCGGGATGGATCTCGATCACGTCCCCCCGCGCGCGGAACGTCCCGCGCGCCAGCTCAAGGTCGCCGCGCGTGTACTGGCTGTGCACCAGGTGCTCCAAGATCCGCTCGCGCGTGATCGTCTCGCCCAGCTGGATGAAGAGCCGCTCGCGCTGGAAATCCTCGGGCGAGCCGAGGCCGTAGATGCAGGAGACGCTCGCGACGATGACCACGTCGCGCCGCTCCAGGAGCGCGCTCGTGGCGTGCAGGCGCAGGCGGTCGATGTCGTCGTTGATCGAGGCGTCCTTCTCGATGTAGGTGTTCGTCTGCGGGACGTACGCCTCGGGCTGGTAGTAGTCGTAGTAGGAGACGAAATAGCCCACCGCGTTCTCGGGAAAGAACGACTTGAACTCGCCGTAGAGCTGCGCGGCGAGCGTCTTGTTGTGCGACATGACCAGCGCGGGGCGGCCGACCTGGGCGATGACGTTCGCCATGGTGAACGTCTTCCCCGATCCAGTGACGCCGAGCAGCGTCTGGAAGCGGTCGCCGCGCCGGACCCCCTCGGTCAGCTCGCGGATGGCGCGCGGCTGGTCGCCGCGGGGGTCGTACGGCGCATGCAGCTTGAACGACGACGCGGGCGCGTCCCGGTCCAGCACCCCGGTCACCAGGGCTCCGCGACCGGCCCGAGCGCGACGGCCGGCCGCGAGGTCACGCCTGCGGTTTCCGTCACCGCGGCTCCACGCCCGGGACGCGCGTCCGGAGCGTGTAGCTCACGGTCGTGGGGCGCTCGGGGGCGCACCGCGCGCTGAACTCGAACTTGGTCGCGTCCTTCTTGGTCGCCGGCAGGCTGGACTGGACGATCTCCCAGTCGCCGTAGGCGTGCTCCACCACCGTGACGTCGATCGGCTTCGTGCGGTGGTTTCGCAGCGTGATCTCCACCGTGTATTCGCTCTCCGCGCGGGAGATCTGCTTGAACTCGGTCTGCTTCCGTTCCACGGCCACGTCGAAGACGCCGCCCACCGCCACGCGCGCCGTCTCGTTCTTGGCGGTGTGCTGGATCCGGTCCTCGCCGGTGAACTCCAGCGCGCCGTCCGCGTCGCGCTGGTAGACGCGCACGAGCCCCGCGGGCAGGGGGATCCCGATCCCCGCCGACGCCTCGTTCTGGAACTCCAGCGTGGTCATCACCTGGTCGGTGTTCTTCTCGGCGTCGTAGACGTACTTGCGGGTGGTGGTCACACCCCGCGCGCGCATCAGCCCGAGCTGCTTCACCTCGTTGTTCGCGATCGTCGCGCGGTCGGGCAGCTCGTACAGGTGATACTCGTCGAAGCCGCGCTCGGACAGCTTCTGCGCCGCCAGCCCGGCGTCCGCGCGCATCATCGTCTCGTAGGGCATCGGCGGGCGCGGACCGGAGGCGCGGTGGACCGCCCCGGCGATCAGCTTCACCCGGGCGTTCTCGTAGGACTCTCCCGAGCTGTTCTCGACCGTGGCCCAGCCCTGGAGGTCCATCGTGCCGCCCCCCTCGTCCTGCACGGCGACGTACTCGGCGTGCCACGTCAGGCCGCCCGTCAGGTACGAGACCTCGACCGGGACGGAGCGCCCGTTCGAGGAGTTCACGCGCCAGACCAGCGTCGGTCCGGCGGCGACGTCGCCGCCCGAGGAAGCCAGGGCGATCTCCTGCGCCTCGGTCCGGGTCAGCACCGAGAGCCCGCCGGAAGTCTGCAGGACTACGGACGTGGGATCGAAGGAGACGAGCGTACCGCGGCGCACGTCGTTACCCTTCAGACGCACCTCGATCGCCCGGTTCAGATAACGCTGGAGGAGCCGGTCCGTCGAGGCGAAATCGTTCCGGTATTCCTGCGAGGCGACGTCGATCGACCCGTTCCCCATCGCGCGGATGTGCACCGACGTGGGATCCAGCTGGGCCGCCACGCCCGTGAACGAAAACTCCGAACGCCCACGGTCGACGGAGACCGTCCGCCGGTCCTTCACCAGGCCCAGGTTGTCGTTATAGACCGTGACCGACAGATCCCGTCCGCCCGGACCGGTGTCGCCGGCGCCGTCGAACGCGGCGGCGGTGCCCGTATCCCGCTTCCGCTGCAGATCCTGCGAATCGCTCGTCCCCGCGACCGCGCACAACCCAAGGCCCGCCGCCAGCGCGATGGCCCCTACGCCCCAGCCCCTCACTCCATTCCGTGGCTTCACTGCAGCACCTCCAGATTCCGTTCCAGCTTTTCCTTCGTCGTGCCCAAGGTTTCGAACTTTTCCCGCTCGCGGTCGACCACGTCCTTCTTCGCCTTGCCCAGGAAGTCCTCGTTCTGCAGCTTCCGCCGGGAGACGTCGAACTCGCGGAGCACCCGCTCATATTCCTTACGCAGACGGGCCCTCTCGACTTCCACGTCGATGAGACCTTCCAGGGGCAGAAAGATCTCGTGGTTCCGGACGACGGCGGAGGCCGCCACCTTGGGCTTGGCCGTGTCGGGGCCCACCTCGAGCGTTTCCCCGCGGCCCAAGAGCAGGATCAGGTCGCGCTGCTTCTCGAGCACCGCGGCGTCCGGACCGGAGGCGCGGATCCGGATGGCCGCCTTGCGGGCGGGAGCGATGTTCATCTCGGAGCGAAGGTTGCGCACGGCGCCCACCACCTCCTTGAGAAGCGCGATCCGCGCCTCCGCTTCGGGATGGGACGCGCCGCGCGCCGGCACCGGCCAGGGGGCGACCGTCACGTCCCCCTCGGTTCCGGGCAGCGAGTGCCACAGCTCCTCGGTCAAAAACGGCATGAACGGGTGGAGCAGCCGGATCACGGTGCTGAACACCGAGTCGATCACGTAGCGCACGGTCAGGGCGTCGGGCGTGTGCGGCCCGGCGTACAGCCGCGGCTTGGCCATCTCGAGGTACCAGTCGCAGAACTCCCGCCAGGTGAAGTCGTAGATG
>DASSLZ010000348.1:0-23671 GCA_035689165.1 Candidatus Eiseniibacteriota bacterium
GACGATCTGGTGGCGGCCTACGCCGCCGTCCTCGACGCGAACAAGGCGGAGCAGAAAGCCGACATCTGGGCGGCTCGCGACGTGACGCTGGACGACTCCGCCAAGCTCTCGCCGGTCGTGGTCGGGATCTGGGATTCGGGCGTGGACGTCTCGCTCTACCCCAAGCAGCTGTGGGTGAACGCGAAGGAGATCCCGGGGAACCAGAAGGACGACGACAAGGACGGGTACGTCGATGACGTGAACGGGATCGCGTGGTCGCTCCATTCCGACAAGGAGACGGCGCTCCTCTTCGACATCGACAAGGCGGTCGGGAACAAGGACGTCTACAAGGGGGACCTCAAGGGCTTCGAGGACCTCCAGGCGAACCTGGACACGCCCGAGGCGACGGCGCTGAAGCAGAAGCTGAGCGGCCTCACGCGCGACCAGGTGCAGCCCTTCCTGGAGGGACTGAACGCCTACGCGCAGTACGCGCACGGAACGCACGTCGCGGGCATCGCGACGCGGGGCAACCCGGCGGCGCGCGTGCTCGCCTGCCGCATCACGTTCGACTATCACTCGATTCCGGAGAAGCCGACCGTCGAGCAGGCGGTGAAGGACGGGGACGCGATGGCGAAGTCGGTGGCCTACTTCAAGGCCAACGGCGTTCGTGTGGTCAACATGAGCTGGGGCGGCGATCTCAAGTCGATCGAGACGGCCCTGGAGCAGAACCACGCCGGCGGCACGCCCGAGCAGCGGCGCGCGCTGGCCCGCAAGCTGTACGACATCGACTACAAGAAGCTCTACGACGCGGTGAAGGGCGCGCCGGGCACCCTCTTCGTCATCGCGGCGGGGAATTCCGACAACAACGTGAAGTTCGACGAGGTGATGCCGAGCTCGTTCAAGCTGCCGAACGTTCTCGTCGCCGGCGCCGTCGACCAGGCGGGGGACCAGACGTCCTTCACCAGCTTCGGCAACGTCGACGTCTACTCCAGCGGGTTCGAGGTCGACAGCTACGTGCCCGGCGGCGACCGGATGAAGCTGAGCGGGACGAGCATGGCGGCGCCGAACGTCACCAACCTGGCCGCGAAGCTCTGGGCGTTGAATCCGAAGCTGACGGTCGAGCAGGTGAAGCAGTACATCGTGGACAGCGCCGAGGAGAAGAAAGCGGGGGACAAGACGATCCGGCTGCTGAATCCGAAGGCTTCACTGTCGGCCGCGTCGGGCGTCGCGCCGTAATCCGGCCTTCGTAAAGGGACTCCGGGGGAGAGCCCGCGTCGGGAACGACGGCTAGGTGCCGGTTGACTCCGGAGCCGCAGCCGCGGGCCGGACCGGGCTCGCCTTCACGTCCGGCGTCTCGATCCAGACGTAGGTCGTCTCCCCGTCGTCGCCCGGGATCCGGTACTTCTCGCCCGGCGGAAGAGCCTGGATCTCCCTCCAGTGCTTGCGAAAATCCAGGTCCTGGTTCCCCACCTGCACCACGGTCCTGAGCCCGAGCGCGACCATTCCGTCGATGCTCTTCTTCGGAAGCGTCATCGCGAACGTGGCCATGTCCTTGCCCGGCTCCCAGACCTCCATCCGGACCTTCGCGTCCTTGCCGGCCCACCAGGGGTTGGCCGAAGGGGGCTGGGTCCGGAGGGTCCAGATCACGCCGATCCCCAGGCATACGAGGAAGAGCAGGCTCACGCCGAGGATCGTCTGCTTGCGCGTCACGGGGCCTCCTGAGCAGGGCGAAAGGGCTCTCTAAAGCCGAATACGCATCAGGCGGCGGGCCGGTTCCACCCCTTTGTCACCGGGTGCCGGTGAACCGGATTCCCTCCGACGGAGGCTCCGCCCCGGTCGCCCGATCGTCAACGTATTTCATGCGCACGGACAGGGAAACGACGGCCACGGTGGCTCCGAAGAGGCAGACGATCGTTGCCCCCATCGGCCAGTCCTTGAGGTAGGAAAGCCCCGCGCCGAGCATGGATGCGACAAAGGCGATCGCCCAGGCCCAAATGAGGCGGGATGCCCCCCTCCGGCCGAGCAGCGTCGAACAGACTACCGGAACGATGAGGAACGAGAAAACCGCCAGAACACCGGACACTCGCACGGCCGTCGTGACCACCAGACCGAAGGAAGCGTAGAAGAGGAAGTCCCACTTCTTCACCGATAGCCCCATTCTTCTCGCGGCTTTGGGGTCTTCGGAGCAGAGCAGCAGCTTCCGCCGCGCCAGGAACAGGAAGAGGCCAATGGCCGCGAACAGCGTGGCCATGATGGCGATGTCTTTCCAGGTGACCCAACCCAGCGCCTCCCCGCTCAGGGCCCCGCTCACGTGCTCCGCCCCATGGGGGGCATTCGAAAGAAGGAGCAGCGTGGAGGCCGTGGCCAGGGCGAATGAGATTCCGATGAACGCCTCCTGCAGGACGGAATGTTCGCGATCCCAGAGGAAGCTGAACAGCGCCGCTCCGAGGAGCGTGAACCCGAACGACCACAAGTAGGTGCTTGGATCGTGCGGCTCCGCCCCCATGAGGAACGCGACGCTTTGACCCAGCGCGGCGATCTGAGCGAGCGCCAGGTCCACGAAAATCACGCCCCGGGCCAGCACGTGCTGGCCCAGGGAGGGAAGGATCAAGGCGAGGAGCGCGCACGCGAGGAGCGGCAATGCCATCACGCTGAGAAACGTCATCGTGATCCTCCCTGGTTGCCGGACAGGGCCCGGGTAAGCGACGAGACAATGAAGTCGAACTTGGAAAAGACGTCATCCGTTCCGGGTACGCCTCCTGCCTCGGTGGGCACCTCCACGGCGACGCCTCCGGCTCGTTTCGCGAGCTGCTTGGCCGCGTCCGCGTTGTAGTACGGCTGGTAGGTCACTACTTTGACGCCCGATTTCTTCATGTCTTCCGAGAGCTGGGCGATGTAGTGCGCGTTGGGCGGAATGCCGGGTTTGGGCTCGACGGTGCCGAAGAGCTTGAGCCCGAAACGATTTGCGAAATAGATGAAGTTCAGGTGGTACGGCACGATCGTCGCGCCACGGTACGGCGCCATCTCCGTCTCCCACTTCTTCAGTGAGGTCTCCATCCGTTCGTCGAATGCCTTCGCGTTCGCCGCGTACTCGGCCGCGTTGGCCGGATCCAGTCCGGAGAAGACGTTGGCCAAGTGATCGGCGACCACTTCGAGCGCCTTGGGATCCAGGTAGTAGTGAGGGTTGCCGAGGGGATGGATATCGCCCGCCGCCCGACTGACGGTGCCGGTAGGCTTTTCCAGCACGGAGACGCCGCGCGACGCATCGACGAATCCCTTGGCGCCTTGCTGGATCTTGGGATTGCGGCTCCCCGGTAAGACGAGCGGGAGCCAACCGCCATCGAGCTCGAGGCCGGTGGAAACGTAGACGTCGGCGTGTTGAATCGCCTTCATGAGGCTCGGCTTTGCGGGGACGAAGTGCGGATCCTCGAACCCCCGGCAGAGGCTCTGGGCGGTCACGTGCTTCCCGCCCACGAACTGCGCGACCGAGGCCAGGTCCGTCAGCGAGGTCGCGACCTTGAGGTCCGCCCAGGCGGGCGACGCGAGCCCCAGACTGAGGCTGAGCCACAGGGCAAGTCGAACGATAGACTTCATAGATTCCTCCAGCGTGTGTGACGGTTCGTTGATGGATCTCTAGTAGGCATGGGCCGGGTGGAACCCGATGGTGTAGCTCATCTGGACCATGATGCGGTCGTCGGTGGGATGGATGCCGCGATCCGCCTTGGCGTGGCTGTATTCCAGCCGGATGAATGAGAACTCCGATGGCGTCCAGGCGATGTTCACCGATCCTCGGCTGACGTTGCCGGCGATCGGATCACCTGCTCCGTCGACCATGAAATCGGTAACGCTGCGGCGCGCCCGCTCCCCGCGGATCCCACCCCACCAGACCTGCGACAACCGGTACTGGAACGAGGCATAACCTCCGTCCGCTTCCCGGTGATACGAACCTCCGGGGTAGGACGCCTTCTGGATGTACTCCCCCTGGAGGATCCAGCCTTTCCGGTTCGAGCTGCGCGCCGGCACGTTCCGGATGGTGGCGTCCGCGCCGTAGGCGGCGTGGCGATGTCCATCGGAACCCCGCCCCTCGAGAATCGACTGGCCCAGCTCCATCGTCGTCTCGTCGTTCAGGTCGATCTGGCTCTTGAAATGACCGAGCAGCGGGATGTTGTCGTGCCGATCGGAGCCGAGGTCCAGCGGATGGTCATCATCGACACCGACGGCCTTGTAGGCCCCGCCGGTGAGCTCCGCGTACCAGGGAAGGGGCGTCAACCACGATGCCTCGAGTCCGGGATCCTTGAATCCCTCCTCGCCGATCGTGTTCCCCATCATGATCGGCGCCTGAATGAAGGGGAAGGCGTGGGTGTGAAGGAGCCCGTGCTTTCCGAACGTCCCGCGAAGCTGACCCAGCTTGAGCTGAATCGAGGTGAGACTCGTGTTACGGACCCACACTTCTTCGGGATCGATCGTGTGATCCGGAAGGAACACGATGTTGCTCGTGAACGTCCAATAGGGATCCACGACCGAAAGAAGGCTGATCTCGGCTTCGTCGAAGTCGAGCCCGTAGGCGCGCGGCAGATTGTGTGCGGCTTGCACGGAAAAGAGCGCGTTCATCCCGATCGCCGGATTGGCGAGATTCGAGAACATGGAAGTGGATGCCCCGGCTTCGGAGGCGGACGCCCCGGCTTCAGGCACCACCTGGGTACTGTCGCCCTCCTCTGCCGATGCAACGCTCGCGAACGTGTCGATGTTCGCGAACGAGGACAACATGAGTACGCTGATCAGCGCTTGTCGCAGCATGACGGCCGAATCCTCCAGTCGAATGCGGCAACGGCCCCATGGCGAGCATGGGACCTCGGGCCGGGCGGCGCCTCGTCAGGCGAGCCGGCCGCCCTCGTCGTCGAAACGGTCTTCGGGGACTGCGGGAACGATCAGCCTAGGGGCGGGCCGCGTACCTGCGTGGAAGGGAGGCTGGGTGCGGAGGGTTGCTCGATCCTTGCCGAGGAGACGCGCTCGTAGCGTTCGATCGGCGGAGGAGAGTCGGGAGGACGGCCCATCGCCACCGTGCCGCTGTGCAGCAGCTTGCAGATCTCGCAGGTGAGGTCTTCCCGGTGCTGATGGAAGACGCCCGTGGCTACCCAGCACAGCAGCAGTGCAAGAGCAACCAGGGCTATACGGCGGAGGTCGGCTCGGATAAGAGTCATCAGGCGTTCAACCGTACCAAACGACTCATGGTTCCGAGACAACTTTTTGGGAGTGTACGCCGGGACCACCCAGCCGGTGTCGTGCTGCGTGCACCCGTTTCAACCCTTCCGCGCGGCCCAGATCATTCCGATCCCCCAGACGATGAGGAGCACCGGCCAGTAGCGGAGGATGTTGCCGTGCAGATATCCCAATTCCTTGAGCAGCAGCACGATGCCGATGGTGATCAGGGTGAGGGGGAACGCGATTCCGGTGCCGCCGCCTTTGCCGGGCATCAAGTCTCCTTGGATATCGTCACGATAGGGTCGGGGTCAAAGCGCCCGGACGGGCTCGCGCTTCACCTTGAGGTGGATCAGCGGTCCGGCCACGCGCACGTGCACCACCGGGCCGCTTCCTTCCGACGTCCAGATCTTGACCTTGGATCGCCCCACCGCGTGCTCCACGAAATCGTCGGGAAGGGTACGGAAGGTGAGCGGGTCGAATTCCAGCCGCGCCGGGCAGCTCGCGGGCAGGTCCAGCTCCACGTTCGCGAGCGTCCCGCGGAGGAGCACCAGGGAGGGGCGCGCCGGGCCGGTGGCGTCGATCCGGACCGACGACGCGATCGCCTCCACCTCGCAGCGTTCCGGCCGGAGCCGGGCGAGCGCAGCGCGCACCTGCGAGAAGAGGCTCTTGGCCAGGAGGCGGACCCGGAATCGCTGCGGCACGAGCACGCGGACGTTGCCGCCCAGCGGCGCCTGGTAGACCCGCGCGTCCTCGGTCGGCCAGTCGAAGATCGCGGCGCCGCCCGAGGTGGTGAAGTCCGCGTCATCGGAGGGCATGCCGGTGGCGATCACGTCCATGCGGCCCGCCCGGGACGCCGCGTTCGGCTCGAGAGAGAGCGATCCGCCGAACACCCGCGCGCGTACCGTGAGCGTCTCCGTTCGAGGCCGCGTGAGATCGTAGGTCTTGGCCGTCTCCGCGCGCGTGCCCGTGCCGTGCTGATGGACCCACCAGGCGCCGAAGCCCAGGGCCCCGAGCACCAGGATCGTCGCGATCCAGCCGATGAGCGGATTCCGGAGCGCGCTGGCCAGGAGTGCCAGGCCGATCAGCACGAGAAGGGCGGGCCAGTAGCGGAGCAGCCAGCCGCCCGTATCGGTGGGGAGATAGCCGAGATGGCCGGCCAAGAGGATCACCCCCAGGCCGGCGAGAAGCACGCCGAAGACGAGCTTCGCGAATCCCACGGGAGGAAGCGGTACCACGCGCGGCTCCGGGTTGCAAGCGCGCGCGCGGGGTGCTACGCGGCCTTGCCTCGTGCTGGCGTGCCGTCAGCGAGGCACCTCCGGAATCGCCGAAGCCGAATCGGCGGGCACGAGCGCGAGCAGCGTGTCCCAATCCGACGGCGTCATCGCGAACCTCTTCCGCATCCGCTCGACGCCCTTCACCCAGCGCTCCCGCGAGTACTTCCCCGGATCGGGCAGCGCGTGGCAGCCCTGGCACCGGCGCTCCAGAAGGCGCCAGGCATAGCCCTCCTCCGTGACGGCCACGCGTTCCTGGGGCGTTCGGGGCGCGTGAGCACAGCCCGCCAGCACCAGCGCCACGAGCGGAACCCAGCGCCTCAAAGCTCCACGCCGATGATGGCGCGAACCTGCGTGCGCTCGAAGTCGTCCAGGTTCAGATCGCCCGAGGTGCGCGGGCTGCCCCGGAGCTGGCGCAGCACCCCGACGCCGATCTGGACCTCGCCCGCCTGCACGTTGAACACGGGTCCGAGCGAGAGCGCCGAGCCCGACCGCGGGCCGAAGTTCGGATATTCCGCGACGTAGCGCGCTTCCACCCCCGCCGAGAATCGGGGCGAGAGCTCGTACGCCGTCCCCCCGACGACCTTCCAGGCCCATGCCTTCCGCATCACGGCGCCGCTCTCGAGCAGCTCCTCGTCGTTGTGCCGGAATTCGAATTCGCCGACGAGATTCATGGCGCCGACGAAACGGCGCGACCGGTGCGCGAGCAGGAGCTTGGGCTCCAGCTCCAGCTCTTCGCCCGATTCCTTCGCCTCCAGGTAAAGCGCCGGGTGGCCGGGGATCCGTCCGGGATCGGCCAGGGCGTAGATGAACTCGAGCGAGGGCGCCTCGAAATGGAGGGTCCCGCCGCCGGGCTGGTCGAAGTTCAGATACGCCGCCGCGGTGAGCCGATCGGTAACCGAGTACTCGAATTCCTGGCGCCACTCCCAGGCCGTCAAGCCTTCGTCCTCTTCCTTCCCCGACCGGGAGGTGAGCCAGGTCTCCATCTCGATCTCGCCGGCGGGCGCCAGATACGGCGTGTAGGTCTCGACGAAATATTTGCGATCCGCGCGCGCGGCTCCGGGAAGGATCGCCGGAATCAGGGCCAGCGCGAACACCACCGCGACCACCCGGCGCATCACCCGCTCATTTCGTGTCGGCACTCGTTCCTCCTTGGTTACGGTCGTCGGCTTCGTGGGCGCAATAGAGTCGCAGGGGTCCGTGCACCGAGCAGGTGGAGCACGACTCCCCCGAGGCACAGCTGCGGCGGTATTCGGCGAAGGACGCCAGGAGCTGCTCCTGGCCGTGGGTGTCCGCGGTGAAGCGGATGAAGTCGAGGATGCGGTCGGCCACGTCGTGGCTCACCACGTGCTCCCAGCGGCAGGCCTCGGCCGTGGCGAGCGGAACCGGGAGCCCCAGCACTTCCGTGAGAAACGTGAGCACGATCTGGAAGCGGCCGCGCACGTCGAGGGCGACTCTCCGGCCCGCGGTCGTGAGGAGCGGGAAGTGGGCGGCGTCGAAGCGCACCAGGCCGCGCTCCGCCAGGTGCGCGAGCGCGACCGAGACCGAGCCCTTGGTGAGCCCCATGCGCGCGGCGATGTCCACGACGCGCGCGTACCCGCGCTCCTCGCGAAGCTCGAGGATCGTTCGAAGGTAGTGTTCGCTGCTGACCGACAGGCCCGGGCGTTGCCGAACCTTCGCGGATGTCATGCGCGGCTCCTGTTTGTTCATGCCAACCTAGGTTTGAGCAGCCAAACCTACGCCGCGGCGCCCGTCGAGATCAACGCAATTCTTGGAGCGTTCCGCGCGCATGAAAAGGGGCCCCCAAGGCTTCGGGGGCCCCCGCCGCACCGCGTGGCTGGCGTCCATCGCGGCGCGGACCTGAACATCCCAACGGCGCTCAGCGCATCACGACCTTGCGCTGTTCCCGATAGGAGGCGGAGGCAGCCTCCACGCGAACGAAGTAGACGCCCGCCCCGACGGATCTTCCCGCCGGGTCGGTTCCATCCCAGCGGAACGACGCGCCCCCGTTCGTGAATTCGAGCCCGGCCCGATCAAAGCGGGCCACCGTGCGTCCCTGCACGTCGAAGATCCGCGCGACGAGGTCGGGAGGCGTCGTTTCCGGCGTCGCTCCGGCAAGCTGAATCCGGAACGCCTCGCCGCGACGGGTCGGCGTGGGGGTCGTCATCAGCTTCCATCGCGGCGCGGCCGGCGCGGCGGGTGCCGCGATGGCAGGCGTGACCGCGGCGTCCGCCAGCATGGTCGGCGGCACGTCGTCGCTCAGCGATTTCAGGTACTCCACCAGGTCGCTCTTCTCCGACTCGCTCAGCCCAAGCCCGAAAAAGGTGTTGTAGTGGTTCACCACCGCCAGCAGCGTCGGGAAGCGGCCGTCGTGGAAGAAGCCCCCCTTCGCGTGCGTCCAGAGCCCCTTCAGGGGTGAGGTCCGGTAGCGATGGTCGGGCGCGCGGTCGGCCTGGAAGTTGTCGATCCCGATCTCCTCCCCGCGATGCATGTTCCATCCCGGCTCGGTGTAGAGCTCGTCGGTGTGACAGGTGGCGCACTTCGCTTTTCCCGTGAAGAGAACGTCGCCGCGCGCCGCCGCGGCCTGGTCGAAGCTGCCCGGCGGCGGCTTCGGCGCCGGGAGCGAGAGCTGGTAGAAATGCAGCGCCGGAAGCTTGGGAGTGATCCGGTCGTCCGTCGTCGTTACGTGGCCGAAGTGGTGCGCCGCCGCGATCGGGAACTGAGATGCGTCGTCCAGCCGCGGGTCGAAGAAGGTCCCCGACCCGTGCATCTCCAGATTCGCGACGAAGGCGTTCCAGTAGGGCACCGAGCCCCAGCCGGTCCAGGTGTGCAGGTTCACGCCGGCCAGACCAAAGGCCGGCGGGATGAGCGTGGCCGCGGACCGCCCGTCGGGCTGGAACGCCTTCCCATCCAGGATCAGCTCGGCGTCGAACTTGCCCGGGCCCCAGCTGAGGAGGACGCGCCGGACGGTATCCACGTCGACGCCCAGGAGGTCGGCGATCGGCTGGAGGTTCGGCGCCAGCGACACGATCTTCCCCACGTTCAGATCGCGGTTGGCCCAGCCGTCCAGGCGGTGCCCGATTCCTGGCGCGAGCGAGTTGTCCACGGTGGAATGGCAGAACGCGCACTGGATCCCCATCGTCTGGAGATGCCCGTCGCCGCCCACGACGCCCGTGACCCCCACGACCGCGTTCTCGCGGAGCAGCTCGATCGTCACGGCCGGGTCGTCCAGATTGACCTGCCCGGCGGCGATCGCGTCGCGCACGGTGGGGGAGAGCGCGTCGACATCCACCTTGAGGCCGACGTCGAGGGCGGTCCTGGGGCTCACGCCCGGTCCCACGCCACCCAGGGCCGATCCTTCGATCGCCTCGTGCAGCCGGAGGGTCCCGCCCCAGTACGCCTCATCCCCGAAGGTGTCATAGCGGAAGGTCTGGCGCCCCTCCTCCATCATCGCGTTTGCGTGCTGGCGGACGATCTGGTCGAAGTTGGCGCCGGGCAGATGGGGCTTTGGCCGCTTGACGCTTTCCGCGGCCTGGGGCGCGGCGACGACCAGGTACAGGGCCGCAAGCGCCGCGGAGACCGCGATCCATGAACGAAGTCTCGGCGACATGATGAACACCTCCTCAGCGGTGCCTGGATCCGAACGGCGTGGAGGCACGTCCGATGACGGAAACGCGGTCATGCACCGCGGTCGTCTTCGTATTAGTCCCGGCACGGCATCGTTCGTTACAGCGCCGGCGTTCAATTGGCCGGACATGGGGAGTACACTTTTCGGGGTATGGACCGGATGGATGGAAAACCGACCTTGCCGGACGGTGCCAGTCCGGAAGGCCCACTCCTCGCGAAGCTTCGAGGGGGCGATGAGGCCGCCTTCGCCGCGCTCGTCGACGGCCTGAACTGCAGGCTTCAGGCGCTGGCCGCCACCTTCACGTCATCCCCCGCTCTCGCCGAGGACATCGTGCAGGAGACGTGGCTCGGCGTGATCCGCGGTCTGGACGGGTTCGAAGGCCGGTCGTCCCTGCGCACCTGGATCTTCAGCATCCTGATCCGCCGCGCCCGGACCCTCGCGGCGCGCGAGGCCCGCCGCGCCGACGCGGTGTCGACGAACGGGGCCGCGGATCACGAGGAATGGGACGTGGGACGGGGACGGGTCGGATTGTGGGAGGGCGCGCCCGAGCCGTGGGCTCTCGACACGCCCGAGCAGGTCCTCCAGGGGCGGGAAGCGCTGGAGATCGTGCGCACGGCCCTGGATGGACTGCCGGAGTCGCAGCGGCAGGTGGTGCTGCTGCGCGACGTCGAGGACGTGTCCCCACCGGATATCTGTAATATCCTGGACTTGACCGAGACCAACATGAGAGTGCTCCTTCACCGCGGCCGCGCGCGCATCCGTCGCGCGCTGGACCTGTATCTCCGCGAAGGGACGCGCCCGTCCACCGCCCCGACCCCGGTCCAGGAGACTCGATGAACTGCAAAGAGGCGCTCGACGTCGTCTCGGAAGCGCTGGACGAAACGCTCGAGGAGAGCGCCCGGCGGGAGTTCCTCGAGCACATGGACCGGTGTTCGGCCTGCCGGAGCTACGTGGAGCAGCTCCGCATCTCGGTCCAGGCGCTGAGAAGCCTTCCCAAGAGCGGACGGCCGAACCTGCGCCGCGCGGAGATCATCGAAGCCTACCGCAAGAAATTCCGCTGAGCCGCGGCCGCACCCCGCGCCCCGTGGCGGCTCGGGGCTTTTGCTTGACATTCGCGGCTTCGCCGGACAGAATCTGCGCCCATTCAAGGAGTTAGGAGGGGCGCATGGGCGAGCTCACCGGGAAGAAGGCGCTGGTCACGGGCGGGACGCGCGGCATCGGGAGAGCGGTCGCGCTGGACTTGGCCGACATGGGCGCCGACGTCGCGATCAACTTCTTCCGCAGCCGCGAGTCGGCGAAGGCGGCGACCGCCGAGATCGAATCGCGCGGGGTCCGCGCGCTGGCGCTCCGCGCGAACATCGGGAACGAGGAACAGATCCCCGCGATGTTCGAGCAGCTGAAGGCGGAGTTCGGCACCCTCGACATTCTCGTCTCCAACGCCGCGCTCGGCCACTTCGGCAACGTCCTCGACGTGGACGACAAGATGTGGGATATCGCGATGAACACCAACGCCAAGGCGCTCCTCTTCTCGGCGCAGCAGGCCGTGAAGATGATGCCCGAGGGGGGGAAGATCGTCGCGCTCACCTCGCTCGGCAGCCACCGCTACATCCCCGGCTACGCGTCGATCGGCGTCTCCAAGGCGGCGATCGAGACCCTGGTGCGCTACCTGGCCTACGAGCTGGCGCCGAAGAAGATCAACGTGAACGCGGTCTCGGGCGGCTTCATCGACACCGACTCCCTCAAGATCTTCCCGAGCTACGAGGAGATCATCGTGGAGAGCACGCGCCGCACGCCGTTCGGCCGCGTGGGGACGCCCAAGGAAGTGGCCAACATGGTCGCTTTCCTGTGCACCGACAAGGCGTCGTGGGTGACGGGCCAGACGATCATCGTGGACGGAGGCTACACGCTGGGTTGAGCCACGCCCGATTCACCGTCGCGGCGACCACCATCCGGTGAGCGGCGGACTCCCCAGGAACGCCGTCAGCCTCCCGTCGAAAAGCAAGAACCCCACGATGCCCAGGTTCACGAAGCTCCCGGTGATCACCGTGCGCACGAGCGGAACGGTTCCCCCGAACTCGGGCGGTCTGGTGATGAGATACGCGAGGAGCGTCAGCTCGCTCACGAGGGCAACGACGATCCCCCACGGACGCGCCGCGCGCTTTCCCAGCCAGATCCCCGCCATCACGTAGAACGATCCCACCGCGAGCAGCGTCGAGAAGAAGATGCTCTGGAAGGCGGTCTGCAGCGCGTACCCCGCGAGCCTCCCCTCCGCGGACTGGGCCGCCACGAAGAACGAGGTTCCGATCACGCCGCTCAAAAGCTCCTGGAACCCCTTGATCGCCCAGAGCATGACCATGGCGTAAACCTGCCACGGGCGGCGCAGGCGGCGTGGCACGTCGGGCTCGGGAGAATCGAGCGGGCGAAGCGTGGTCACACCGGCGCCGCCACGATGATCGTCGGCTCGTGCCGGACGGGGAAGTTGACCGACGCGGCGATGAAGCACTCCGTGTGCGCGCGGTGATGGAGATCGCGCGCGAGCGCCGCGTCGGAATCGGGCGCGATCGTGACGCGCGGGCGGAGGAGCACGTCCGTGAAGTGAAAGGTCTTCTCGCCGCGCGTCATGATGCCGACGGCGTCGTCCTCATAGGCGGTCACCCGCACGCCCTTCCGGGCGCAGAGCGCGGCATACGACAGGAAGTGGCACGAGGCGAGCGCGGCCACGAGCAGGTCCTCGGGATCGGCGTACGCCGGGTCGCCGCGGAATACCGCGGCGGACGTCATCGTGAGTGGCGGCTTGCCGTCAAATTCGACGCGATGCTCGCGCGAGTAGGTGGCGTAGTCCACGGTGGGGCCTTTCGAGGCGCCCGTCCAGAGTAGGTGGCACTCGAATTTGTGCTCAGCCTGCGAGGGATTCATCGAAACTCCTTTCCGGCGCCCTGCGGGCGCCGGGACATGATGGCAGGTCGCGCGGTCGCGGCCTCAGGGCTCTGGTCCAGGGCGGGATCGATGCGGCGCCGGAGATCGGCGTAGCCGATCGCGGCGAGCACCGTGAGGCTCGCGATCGCGCTCCAGAGGAGCTTGGGCCTGCCGGCCGCCAGATCGAGCAGCACGCCGCCCACGAGGGGCCCGACCGACCAGCCGAACGAGTTGAAGATTCCGTACACGCCCATGTAGCGGCCCCGCTGGTCCTCGGGGGAGAAGTTCGCGACCAGGTTCATCGAGGCCGGCGAGCAGGTGATCTCTCCCGCGGTCACCACGAACATGCCCGCGAGCAGGAGCGCGAAACTCGATCCCCATCCCATCATCCCATACCCGATCGAGTAGAGCAGGCAGCCCACGATGAGCGCCGACGTCATCCGTAGCGGCGCCAGGATGCGCGTCACCGGGAACTGCAGCAGCACGACCATGACGCCGTTCAGCGTGTAGATGGCCCCCAGCTCCACCTTCGTCCGTCCCGCCCAGTCCACCGCGTAGACCGAGAAGGTCGCCATGAGCTGCCCCATGACCGTGAAGAGAAGAAGCGTGACCAGGCAGTAGCGCAGGAAGAGCGTGTCGCGGAGCACGGCGAGCGTTCCGGCCATCGAGAGGCCGCGCCCGGCGCCGACGGGTCCGACCGGCGGGATCGCGACCCGCTCCGGGCCGGCGGCATCCTCCCGGCGGCGGCGACGCCGCGGGTGGGTCTCCTCCACCAGGACCGCGATCAGGATCCCGGCCGTCAGCAGCACGCCCGACGCGACGTAGAAGAGCGACGCATAGGAGAGCGCGGCGAGGAAGCCGCCGAGGGCGGGGCCGACCGCCCACCCGAGATTGCCTCCGATCCGGAGCACGCCATACGCCTCGACGCGGCGCTCGCCCGACGTGATGTCGGCGATCATCGCGCCGGAGGGAGGCTCGAACATCCGTCCGGCGAACGCGCTCAGCCCTGTGAGCAGCGCAAACATCACGATCGGGGCGTGGACGGTGACGGCGTAGCCCAGCCCCGCGAAGGTGACCGATCGGATGACCTGACAGGTGACCAGAACGCGTTTTCGCCCGCTCCGGTCGCTCCATTCGCCGCCCACGACCTGCCCGGCGACCCCGCAGAGCGCGCCGAAGAAGAAAAGCGATCCCACCGCGCTCATCGACACGCCGCGCGTGCCGTGAAGGTAGAGGGCGAGAAAGGGGATGACGACCGAGAAGCCGGTCGAGGCGAGGAAGCGTCCCAGGAACAGATGGAGGAGCCGCCGGTCCTTGTCGAACAGGGCGCGGCGCGGGAGCACCGTATCGATCCAGCGGAGCATGGGGCGCGACGCGTTCCGGAGACGGGGCATGGGTCGTCGTTCCTGCTGCTTCGTTTCCAATGGATGGAGCCTAGCACACCGGGTAGGCTCCGCGCCCATGACCCCGCGCGACGATACCGGCGTACGGCGGACCCGGCCCAATCCAGAGGTCCGCATGGACGACCTCGGTCCCTGGCGTCCGGCCCCGCGCGAGGGCGCGCCCGGGCACTACCCCGCCCAAGACAAGGTGATGCCGCTCGCGGATGCGGTGCGGCGGTTCGTGCTTCCAGGAGCCACGGTCGCGCTCGGAACCTGCCTGGAGCAGATGATCCCCTTTGCCGCCACGCGTGAGCTGATCCGCGCAGGGATCGGCGACCTCACGCTCGTCGGACCGGTTTCCGACATCTGCTTCGACCAGCTGATCGGGGCGGGGCTCGCGCGGCGCGTAATGGCCGCGTGGGTGGGGAACGTGATGATGGGCTCGGCGTACGCGTTCCGGCGCGCCGCCGAGCGCGGGGAGCCGCGCCCGATCGAGGTCGTGGACTTCTCGAACTTCACCCTCGCGCTGGCGCTCCATGCCGCGGCCATCGGCGCGCCCTTCATTCCGACACGCAGCGCGCTGGGCACGGACTGGCTGGATCGCAATCCGTGGCTCCTGCGGGTGGAGGACCTGGTGAACGGAGGGCCGGTGCTCGCGGTCCGCCCGCTGGCGCCGGACGTCACGATCATCCATGCCCAGCGCGCCGACCCGCACGGGAATGCGGTGATGTGGGGGAGCCTGGGCATCACGCCCGACGCGGCGCGCGCGGCGCGCGCCGTGATCGTCACGGCCGAGGAGATCGTGAGCCCCGAGCGTATCCGGAGCGATCCCAACCGCGTCGTCGTCCCGGGGCTGTTGGTCGCGGCCGTCTGCGAGGCGCGCTGGGGCGCCCACCCCTCGCCCGTCCAGGGCTACTACCGCCGCGACCACGAGGCCTACGCCGCCTACCACGAGCGCACCAAGACCGCCGAGGGATTCGCGGCCTGGCGCGCGGAGTGGGTGGACGGCGCCCCCGACCTCGCGGCCTACGTGGCCCGCGTCGGGAACGAGCGGATCCATTCGCTGATCCCGCTGGAGCACCGCTTCGCCGATCCGGTGGATTATGGATACTGACCGATCCTCCTCGGCACTCCTCCCGGCGACCCCGGAGCTTCGCGCGAAGGCACAAGTCCGGACGCTTCCCGAGTGGCTGACCCCGATGCGCGCGCTCGCGGCCGTCGAGGACGCTCCGCATACGATCCTGTTCGAGAGCGCCGGCGCCCCGGGCGCATCCTCGGAGTGGACCCTGCTCGCGTTCGATCCGCCCTGGCGCCTCGAAGTGGCCGAAGGCGCGCTCTGGGAGGTGCGCGGGGAGCGGCGCGCGCGGAGGCCGGGCGCTCCGCTGGAGGCGCTCGCGGCGGCGTGGCCTTGCCGCGCGGAGATCGAGGACGCGCCGTCCGTCCCGTTTCTCTCCGGGCTCGCGGGGGCGATCGCGTACGACTTCAAGGACTGGATCGAGCGCTATCCCGACCGCGCCCGGCGCGAGCGCCCGACCCCCGATCTCTCGCTCGGCTTCTACGACTGCGTGTGGGCCTGGAGCCGCGCGACCGGAGAAGGGTGGTGCGTCTCGACCGGGCTTGCCGAGAACGATCCCGGTCGGCGGGAACGCCGCGCGGGCGAGGTGCTGGAGGCGCAGTGGTCGCGCGTGACGGCTGGGGGCGTCGCGGATGGCTCCGGTCTGGGATCCGTGGTCCGCGCGGGGGCGATCCGCTCCAACTTCACGCGCGACGCCTACTGCCGCATGGTCGAGGTCGCGCTCGAACACATCGCGGCGGGCGACATCTATCAGGTCAACCTGTCGCAGCGCTTCCTGGCCGATTCCGCGCCGCGGCCGGCAACGCTCTACCGCTCGCTCCGGGAGGCGGCACCGGCGCCCTTCATGGCGTACCTGTCGCTCGAGGAGGGAGGGGTCGCCTCGTCGTCCCCCGAGCGGTTCTTCCGCGTGCGGGGGCGCCACATCGAGACCTGGCCGATCAAGGGGACGCGTCCCCGCGGGGCGACGCCGGAGGAGGACACAGCACTCCGGCTGGAGCTGATCCACAGCGACAAGGACCGCGCCGAGAACGTCATGATCGTGGATCTCGAGCGGAACGACCTCGGGCGCGTCTGCGCGATCGGGAGCGTTGCCGTGCCCACGCTCTGTGAGGTCGCGAGCCACTCCAATGTCCATCATTTCGAGTCGCGAGTCGTGGGGACCCTGCGCGAGGACGCCGCACCCGTGGACGTGCTGCGCGCCCTGTTCCCGGGAGGCTCGATCACCGGCACGCCCAAGATCCGGAGCGTTCAGATCATCGACCGGCTGGAGCCGGTGCGGCGGGGCATCTACACGGGCGCCCTTGGCTACTGGGACGTCCGCGGCGACGGCGACTGGAACATCGCGATCCGCACGATCGTGGCCGGCGGAGGCACGGCGTCGTTCCACGTCGGGGGCGGCATCGTGGCCGACTCGACGCCCGAAGGGGAGTACGAGGAGACGCTCGTCAAGGCGAGCGGGATGATGCGGGCGCTCGGGGTGCGCGCTCCGTCGCCGTCTACGTCGAGCCCACGCGCGTAGCGCGGACCCGCCGCAACAGCACCCGCAGGGACGCGGGATCGATCGGCTTCACCACGTGTTCGTCGAAGCCCGCTTCCTTCGAGCGGCGGCGATCCTCATCCTGTCCCCACCCGGTCAGCGCAACCAGCCGGATCTCGGCGCCCCACGGCTCCTTCCGCAGCCGGCGCGCCACGTCGTATCCGTTCATCATCGGCAGGCCGATGTCGAGGAGGATCACCTGCGGACGGAAAGTCTCGGCCTCGCGCAGCGCCTCCATCCCGCCGTTGGCGATGCGCACGTCGTAGCCGTCCAGGGCGAGCAGGCGCCCCAGGCTGTCGGCGGCGTCCACGTTGTCGTCCACGACCAGGATGCGCGCCCTGGCGTCGCGGGCGCCCGGACCCTCCGTGGCGGCGGGCGGCGGGAGCGGTGGCGGCTCCGTCGTCGCGAGCGGCAGGCGCACCAGGAACTCGCTCCCCCGGCCGGCCCCGTCGCTTCGGGCCTCGATCGAGCCCCCGTGGAGCTCCACGAGCGTTCGCGCCAGCGTCAGTCCGATGCCCAGGCCGCCGGCGGTGCGCTCCAGGGAGGAATCGACCTGGGCGAACATCTCGAAGATGCGGCCCAGCATCTCCCGGGGAATCCCCACGCCGTTGTCCTTCACGCGGAGCACGGCCTGGTCCCCCTCGCGCTCGGCGCCCACCTCGATGCGGCCGCTGGGCGGCGTGTACTTCGCCGCGTTGGTGAGCAGGTTCGAGACCACCTGCGCGATCCGCGTCAGGTCCCCGTTCACGTAGAGCGGCTCTCCCGGCAGCGAGACGGTCAGCGCGTGCTGGTTCCCCTCGATGAGCGGCCGCGCCGTCTCGACGGCGCTGCTCACGATGACCGAAACCGGGATCCGCTCGCGGCGCAGCTCGATCTTCCCGCGCGTGATCCGGGAGACGTCGAGGAGATCGTCAACCAGGCGGGAGAGATGCTCGGCCTGCCGTTCGATCACCTGGCGCGCCCATACCAGCTCCGGATCGCGCGGCCCGTGCTGTTTCAGGATGTCGGCCGCGTTCCGGATCGGGGCGAGCGGATTGCGCAGCTCGTGCGCCAGGGTCGCGAGGAACTCGTCCTTCATGCGCCCCGACTCCTTGAGCTCGCGGACGTGGCGGATCCGCTCGTAGGCCAGCGTGACGTGCTGGCAGATCGTCTCGGCGAACTCCAGCTCGTCGGGCTCGAAGGTGTCGCGCGAGCGGCTGGCCAGCGTGAGCGTGCCGATCAGGCGGTCTCCCGCGGCGAGCGGGTGGCAGATGAGGGCGCGAAGTCCCAGGGCCCGGGCCACGCCGTCTTCGCCGTCGCTCGACTCCTGAACGCGGGTCCGCACGATGGGATGGCGCGTCACGGCGACCTTGCCGTTCACCCCCTGGCCCAGAGGCACGCGGTCCGCCTCGCGCATGACGTCGGGCGGAGCGCCTTCGTAGGAGGCCAGCAGAAGCGTCGTGCCCGACTCGTCCAGCATGTAGTTCCAGTAGCCGTCCAGGGCCAGCTCCGGCCGGATCTTGGCGAACAGGGCGTGGAGCATCGCATCGGGATCGTCGCTGGTGAGCGTGACGGCCGCGGCCTCGAAGAGCAGGCGAAGACGCCGGTTTCGCGTGCGCAGGGCCACCTCGGCCCGTTTCCGCTCGGTGATGTCGATGCCGATACCCACCCGCGTGTCGTCGCTCAGGCGGATGTTGGCCCACGAGGTCTCGATCGTGCGCCCGTCGCGCGTGCGCATGCGCACGTCCATCCACCCCTCCCGGCAGGACTCCATGAAGTCCAGCACCTGCCGGCGATAGGCGGGATCGGGATAGATCTCCTCCATGAGCGAGACGCCCTTCGCCTCCTCGGTGGACCAGCCGACGACCCGCGTGAATTCCGGATTCAGACGCAGCATCGTGGCCTCGGGGTCGAACATCGTGATCATGACGGGGATGGTGTCGATGATGCGGCGCAACAGCTCGCGCTCGTGCCGCAGCGACTCGGCCGCACGCCAGGTCTCCGTCTGGTCGATCGTGGCCGCGACGATGCGGATGGGGCGTCCCTGGCGGTCGACGCGAACGACCCCGTGCCCGGACAGACGGAGAACGACGCCGTCGGGCCGGGTGTAGCGGGCCTCGGCGGCGAAAGGCTTCCCGTTGACGATGGCGCGCTCGAGCGCGGCCTGGATCGCGGGGCGGTCCTCCGGGTGAACCGAGGCGAGTCCTTCCTCGATGCTGCCGAAGCGCGAGGTGCCGAGCATCCGGCGCGCTTCGGGGGAGGCGTGGATCTTCCCCGTGCGAAGGTCCCAGTCCCAGGTTCCGATCTGGCCCGCTCCCAGCGCGAGCTGGAGCTGCTCGTCGGTGTCGTGCCGCTGCCGCTCGGCGCGATTCGCGCGCTCGCCGAAGAAGATGATCAGGGAGCAGGAGACCAGATAGAGCGTGAAGCCGACCAGCGAGGCGGGGTCGCCGATGTGGAAGGAGCCCCGGGGCTGGATGAACAGGTCGTTCGCCAGGACATAGCCGGCGAGCGTCGTGATGACGGCGTACCGAAGCCCCGCGAACCAGACCGTGATCGCCACGGCCCCGTAGAGCGTGATGAGCGCCAGCTTGTCGTCGAGGATCGGGTCCAGGAGGGACCGGAGCAAGATGGCCGCAGCGACCGACGCGATCGCGATGGTGAGTCCGGTAATTTCCTGGAAGACCTTGGCTTTCATGCTCCTCCGGTTCTCAGCGCGGCCCTGAGCTTACCATCGGAGCGGCCCCGGAGTATCGTGGCACCATGCGAGCGATGATCCTGCCTCAGCAGGCGCCGATCGGATCCGCGCCCCTGGTCTTGCGCGACGTCCCCGAGCCCGAACCCGCTCCGGGGGAGGTGCGGGTCCGCGTTCGGGCGTGCGGCATGTGCCGCACCGATCTCCACGTGATCGAGGGGGACCTCCCCCCGCGCAAACTGCCGCTGATCCCGGGACACCAGGTCGTGGGGGTCATGGACCGCGCCGGCCCGGGCGCCGCCCGGTTCCGGGAGGGCGACCGGATCGGAATCGCGTGGCTCCGGCACACGTGCGGCGTCTGCGTCTACTGCCGCTCCGGCCGCGAGAACCTCTGCGAGTCCTCCCGTTTCACGGGCTACCACGCCGACGGCGGCTACGCCGAGGTCGCCGTGGTGCCCGAGGCCTTCGCCTACGCGATCCCCGACGTGTTCGGCGACGCCGAGGCGACGCCCCTTCTCTGCGCCGGCATCATCGGCTACCGGGCGCTGGAGCGGAGCCAGGCGCCCCCGGGCGGAACGCTGGGGTTGTGGGGCTTCGGCTCGAGCGCGCACGTAACGATCCAGGTGGCGCGCGCGCGCGGCATCCAGGTCTACGTTGCCACGCGCGGCGAGAAGCACCAGGCGCTCGCGCGCGCGATGGGCGCCGTCTAGGTCGGCGGCGCGACCGACCCCCTGCCGGTCCCCGTGGACGGCGGGATCCTCGTCGCGCCGGCGGGGGAGATCGTCCCGATCGCGCTGCGATCGATTCAGAAGGGAGGGACGCTCGCGATCGCGGGAATCTGGCTGAGCGACATCCCGCCGCTGAACTACGAGCGCGAGCTCTTCTACGAGCGCAATCTCCGGAGCGTCACCGCGAACACGCGCGCAGACGGAGAGGCGCTGCTCCGGGAAGCGGCGGCGATTCCGCTCCGGCCGCGCGTCACGACCTTCCCCCTGGAGGAGGCGAACCGCGGCCTGGCGCTCTTAAAGAGCGACGGTCTGAACGGCACGGGGGTGCTGGTGCCCTGACCGCCCGATGAAGAAGGGCGGGCTCCAGTCGCGGAACCCGCCCCGGTATTCGCGGAAACGACGCGCGGCCTAGATGCCCACGTCGATCACCAGGACCAGCTTCCCGTTTTCCACGTCGAACTGATACGTGCCCGCGGAACCGACGGCGTAGAGCGTGAAGTTGCCGTCGCCCTTGGCCTCCTGGAGCACCGCGGCCTTGCCGGCCGCCGTGAAGAGGGCCGCCGAGGCATCCCAATCGATCGTCTTCGTGCCGTTGGCCGGGACCTTGAAGGGGCCCCAGAGCTTGATGCCCGTCGTCGTGATGGTGAGGGCGTCGGTCAAGGTCGTGAGGTCGCGGGTCATGTAGACCTCGACGTTCACGTCCGACGTGCCCGTGTTGTGGAACGTGCCGAGCACGGCGAAATCGGAGATGTCCTTGACGTTGTCCTTGTGGTCCTTGTAGTCGCTGTCGTCGTTCAGGTCGATCTGCTCGCCCACGATGCCGGTCGAGCTGGTCGCCGTGATGTCCGGCAGATCGAAGTCGAGCGTGAACTGGCCCGAGGTCAGAATGCAGCCCGGCGCGAAGAGCACGAGCGCCAAGCAGGGCAGAATCCATCGCAGATTCTTCATCGCGCGCCTCCCGTCAGGGTAAGAGGTCGTAGTTCAAGCCGACCGTCGCGTTGCCGAACTTCCGCGACGTGTCGCCGGTCTTGATCATGTTCACTTCGCCGCGGATCTGGAGCGACACCTTGGGCGTCGGCGACAGGCCGAACCCCAGCCCGAAGTTGTAGGCTGTTTCCTTGATCTCCGGCGTTCCGGTCCGCGTCAGCTTGTGGGATCCGATGCCGGCGAAGGGATAGAAATGGAAGCCCGCGCCGCCGACGTGTCCCAGGATCGCGTTGGCGCCGTAGCCCTTGTTATCGAAGCCGTCGCGCGTGTACTCCACGCCGCCGATCGTCTCCGTGGCGTCGTCCATCTTGCCGGTCAGCCAGTAGGGCTCGACCGTGATCATGGGCAGGAGCCGGACGGGCACGCGGAGTCCGTACACCGATCCGTTCCCCACGTCGTCCTGGAGAATGGGATAGCTGAGACCCCCGAAGGCTCCGACGCCGACGCCGACCGGCGCGGCGGAGGCGACACCGGCGGCCAGGGCGAGCGCGAGCACTGCGAGTGCAACCGTTCGCATCATGACCCCTCCTCGTGATGTGTGTGACCCGATGCGCGGGAGGATAGGGGGGGACCGATTCGCTTGTCCAGCGCGCTAGGTGCGCGTTCCCGTCCAAAAGCCCCCGGGATCGATCGCGCGCAGCGCTCCGATCTCGTCCTCGGTAAACGGGGGCGTGAGGCCGATCGGCTGCTGGATGCGCGGCTCCCAGCTCATGCCGGCCATCACGTGGTCGATCGAGAGTCCCGGATAGACTTCGGAGAGGAACGCCTCCTCGATCGCGGCGTCGAACCGGAAGACCGCGTGCGTGGTGACGATGGCGCTGGGACCCCCGGGCGGGAGGCCCTGCGCGGCGCGCCAGCCCGGGCCGTCGCCGCGTCCGGGCGAGGTGCGGAACGTGACGCGCGGGACCAGGCGCCGTTTCTCCTGGGGCATCAGGATCACCGTGCGGCGCGCGAGCGCGATGATGTCGGAGGCCCCGCCGCTTCCCGGGAGCCGCGTGATGCCGCCGTCCCGTCCCGGAACCTCGGTCGAGTTCACGTTGCCGAAGCGGTCGACTTCGGCGCCGCCCAAGAGGCCGAGGTCCACGCGCCCCGCCGCGAGCATTCCCATCACGTCGATCGTGGTCGACGCCATGGTCGCGTCCAGGATGTTCGGCGGATCGCCCATCGTGAAGAGGAGCTCGCGCGCGGCTTCCTCGCGGATCAGCCCGTTCTCGTACAGCGCCACGGCGTGCGGAGCGTGCGTGCGCTTCGCGACCAGATACGCCAGAAGGGGGAGCCGCGTTCCCACGAACACGGTCTCCCCCTCCTGGATCTCGCGCGCCGCGCGCAGCACCATCCGCTCCCGCGGAGCGACCGGCGGCGTCACGGCGCGAGAACTACTTGCCGCTGAACTTGGCGGCGCGCTTCTCGACGTAGGCGGTCAGGCCTTCCTTCGCGTCCTCGCTCTGGAAGAGCTGCTGCTGCAGCTCGCGCTCGATCGCGAGGCCCTCGCCGAACGCCGCCTCCAGCCCCGACTGCACCGACCGCTTGATCCGGCCGACCGCCTTCGAGGCCTTGTTGGGCGGCGTGAACTGCCGCGCGAACTCCATGATCTTGGCGTCGAAGCCGTCGGCGTCCCAGACGTGGTTGACCAGCCCCATCTGCTCGGCCTCTTCGAAGGAGAAGGTGGAGCCCAGCGCCATCATCTCGATGGCGCGCGGCTTGCCGACCAGCCGGCCCAGGCGCTGCGTGCCGCCCGTGCCGGGGAGCACGCCCAGCGTCACCTCCGGGAGACCGATCTTGCCCGCGCCCTTCTTCGCGATCCGGATGTCCGCCGCCATCGCGATCTCCAGGCCGCCGCCGACGCAGTGGCCGTTCAGCGCCGCGATCACCAGCTTGGGCGTCTGCTCCAGGCGATTCAGCGTCTCGTTGGCGTGGAGGCAGAAGTAGTACTTGAAGACCGGATTGGCGGTCTGGAGCATCTTGATGTTCGCGCCGGCGCAGAAGAATTTGTCGCCCGCGCCGCGGAGAAGGATGACGTGCACGTTCTCGTCGAAGCGCGCCTTCAAGATCGCCTCGTCCAGGGCGCGCATCATCTCGTAGGTGTAGGTGTTGGCCGGCGGATCGCACAGCTCGAGGACCGCGATGCCGCTCTCGGTCCGGTAGGTGCAGAGGCCGCTGGGAGCGGCCATGGTCTCGGGGGTCACGGTTCGGTCCTCCTGGTTCGCGGGGTCACGGGGACCGGCGGGCCGGGCCTGCCGGCGCCTCGGGGTCCTGCCGCTCTTCGTCGATCGTGCCCGGAGCTTACCCGCTTCC
>DASSLZ010000349.1:0-6908 GCA_035689165.1 Candidatus Eiseniibacteriota bacterium
TGTCCGCTCGCGGGAGCCTGCAGATCCACGTCAACCAGGGTCCGAACCACGACCCGATCGCTTCGGTTCCTACGCGCATCACGATGGTCGCGGGAACTGTGTGGCGGAAGACGCTCGTGCTTCGGGATCTCGACGGGAGGAGCCTGTCGTTCCAGAAGGCATCGGGTCCCGACTTCCTCACCGCGGGCGTCGTCGGACAGGGCGAGGGTGGAGCGGTCGGCTTCCTTCGTCTAGGCCCCTCCTCCTGCGACGCGGGCGAGTATGAGGCGTCGCTTACCGTCGGCGCCGGCGCCACGGCCGCGACCCGCTCGGTCCACGTCTCGGTGCGCCCGGCGATGGCTGCGCCGCCGAGTGATCTGATTGAACTGCCGACACGGTTGTATCCCTCCGGCCTTGCCGGCGGCGACCTGAACGGGGACGGGCTCATGGACCTGGTCGTGGTGAACGAGCTCCATTCCCTCTCCGTCTTCGTGTCGCTCGGGGGCGGAGCGTTCGCAACGGTGCGGTCCTACCCGCTGGGCGCCTACCCGATCATCCCCACCTCCACAACCCTGGCCGACTTCGATGAGGACGGACGGCTGGACGCGGCGGTCGGCGAGAGCGGCGCCATCAAGGTGTTCCGCGGACGTGGCGACGGCTCCTTCGAACCGCCCTCCGCGCTTCCCGCAAAGGTGCTGCCGATGGACGTGATTGCGGCGGATCTCAACGATGACGGCCACCTGGACGTGGCGGCCGCCGACGGCGGCACGTCGGCCGTTTCGCTCTTCCTGGGCCGCGGCGACGGCACGTTCGCGCCGCGAAAGGACATTCCCGTGCCGGGAACGCCGTACGGCCTGACCTCGGGGGATTGGAACCGGGACGGCAGGGTCGACCTGGCGGTCGCGGGCGCTTTCTTCAGCAAGGTTTCGATCCTGCTCGGGCACGGCGACGGCACGTTCCACGACCCCACGTCGCTGCCGGCGGGCCGTTCCCCGTTCAGCGTCGCGACGGGCGATTGGGACAACGATGGGAAGCTCGACCTCGCCGTCGCGGACTTCAACGGATCCCTGTTCATCGATCGAGGTGACGGCGCCGGGGGCTTCGCGCAGACCGACGAGTTCGACGGATTCACGGCCCCGCAGACGGTCACCGCAGGCGATCTCGATGGGGACGGTATCGACGACCTCGTTCTGGCGGACGGCGGGGGCAGCAAGGCGCAGGTCTTCCGGGGCGACGGGGCCGGAGGGTTCGTCGCCTCCGAGACGATCGCGCTTCCCGGCGGCGCCCATCACTGCGCGATCGGGGACGTGGACGGCGACGCGGTGCCCGATCTGGCGATGACCGACCAGAGGTACGGCGCGGCGCTGGTCCGGCGCTTCGCGTCGCCTCAGAATGCCGCCGGATTCGCGCGCGCGTTCGTCACCGGCGACCATCGCCCGGTCATCATCGCCTCCCGGACGCCGGCGTTCACCGTGCAGGTGGAACCGGTCGCGGAATCGTTCGCGATCCAGGACGTCGATCTCGAGTCGCTCCGCCTCGCCTCCGAGGGCACCGGCTCGGTCGCCTCGATCGGAGGGATCCTGGCCAAGGGCGCCTCCGCGGGCGACCGGGACCACAACGGCATCCTCGAGCTCTCGCTGTGGTTTGGCGGAGAAGATCTGGCCAGGCTCTTCGATCGCGTCACCGGGCGGCGCGACGTCCCCGTGCAATTCGAAGGACGTCTCCTGAGCGGGCGGCTCTTCTGCACGCGGCTCGTCCTGACCGTGCAGGGTCCCGGCTCCCCGATGACCGCCTCGGTGGCGCCGAATCCCTTGAACCCGAGCGGCGTGCTCCGATTCGTGACCACGATCCGGGGGCCGCTCCACGTCGCCCTCTTCGACACGCAGGGGCGGCGCGTGCGCACGCTCGTCGAGACGAAGGACGCGCCGGCAGGCGCGCAGCGGATCGCGATCGACGGGCGCACCGACTCGGGCAGCGCGCTCGCTTCGGGAATCTATTTCTTCCGCATCGAGGCCGCGGAGGGATCGACCCGCGGACGGGTGACGATCCTCAAGTAGAGTCGCGCGCGCCGCGCGAACCGGGCCGAAGCCCCGTGGAGTCCCGCGGGGTTTCGGCCCATACTATTCGGCCATGACGCCCGACGACCCGGCCACCCCGCCTGCGGCCGCGCCCCCAGCGCGGACCCTGTTCCTGCTCTCGCCCGCCAACTGCGGCGGCAGGCGCGCACAGATCCTCCGGAGCGAGCGCGCGGCGTTCCCCCTGGCCGTCCAGCTCCGGGAGGCGGGCGCCCCGCTTGGAGAGGTCTTCTCGTTCCTGAGCGGGCTCTATTTCCGGGGAAAGCTGGCGTACGGGATGGCGTTCGGGAGCGCCGCGACCCGCCCGGGCGCGCTGGTCATCACGCCGGGACGGGGGCTGGTCCCGGCCGACACGATCGTCCGCATGGACGACCTCGAGGAGATCGCGAGCATCGGCGTCTCCCAGGACGAGCCGCGCTTCCGCGAGCCGCTCGAGCGCGACGCCGCGGCGCTCGCCGCCACGCTGGACGCCGGCGACCGCGTCGTCCTGCTCGGCAGCATCGCGACCGGAAAGTACGTGGACGTGATCGAGCGGCTCCTGGACGGCAGGCTCTTCTTCCCCGCCGCGTTCGTGGGACGCGGCGACATGAGCCGCGGCGGGCTCATGCTCCGCTGCGTGCTCCGCGGAGAAGAGCTGGAGTACGTCCCCATCGCGGGCGCGATCCGCCGCGGCCCGCGGCCGCCCCGGCTGGAGCCGATCCGGTGAGCCCGCCGCGCGCGCCGGCCGAGCGCCCCGCCAAGGGCCCGGTCAAGCGCCCCGCCAAGCCCAAGGCCATGGCGATTCCCGCGGACGTCCGGGACGTGGAGCTGGACTTCGGCGGCGGGAAGGTCGTCCGGCTGACCAACCTCGACAAGCCCTTCTGGCCCGAGCTGGGCATCGCAAAGCGCGACCTGCTCCAGTACTACGCCGGCATCGCCCCGGTCCTGTTGCCGCATCTTCGCGACCGCGCCATGGTCATGAAGCGCTATCCCAACGGCGCGCACGGCCAGTTCTTCTTCATGAAGCGCGCCCCCTCGCCGCGTCCCGAGTGGATCGAGACCTGCAGCATCCCCCACGATTCGGGAAACGTCATCGACTTCCCCATGATCCAGGATCTCCCCTCGCTCCTCTGGGTGATCAACCTCGGCTGCATCGACCTGAATCCCTGGTACGCGCGCTGCGACGACACCGACCGCCCCGACTACCTCCACTTCGATCTCGACCCGGTGCCCGGCGCTTCGTTCGACAAGGTGCGGGAGACGGCGCTCCTGGTGCGGCGCGGCCTCGAGGGGCTGGGCATGACGTGCCATGCCAAGACGACGGGATCCAAAGGGATCCACGTCTACATCCCGATCCGCCGCGGGCCGCTGCAGAAGGAGGTCTGGGGGTTTGCGAAGAGCTTCGCGATCGCGCTGGCCGCCCAGGCTCCGGCGCTGGTCACCGCGGAATACCGCGTCGCCAAGCGGCCCGCGGGCCGCGTGCTGGTGGACTACAACCAGAACGCGTGGGGCCGGACGCTGGCCTCCATCTACTCCGTGCGGCCCCGGCCGCGCGCCCCGGTCTCGACGCCGGTCTCGTGGAAGGAGATCGAGCGCGGCATCGAGATCGAGGACTTCCGAATCGACAACGTGCCGCAGCGCGTGGCCAAGCTCGGCGACCTGTGGAAGCCGCTCCTCGGCGCGAAGGGCCGGGTAGCCCTGGAGAAGTTCCTATGACCCTTCCGATCCGACGCCCCTTCCCTCCGATGGAAGCGCGTTCCGTGGACGTCATCCCCGTCGGACCGGAATGGGAATACGAGCCCAAGTGGGACGGCTTCCGCTGCCTGGCGTTTCGCGACGGCGACCTGGTGGCGCTGCAGTCGAAGGCGGGCGAGCCGCTCGAGCGCTACTTCCCGGAGATGGTGGAGGCGCTTCGCGAGGTCAAGGCACCCCGCTTCGTGGTCGACGGCGAGATCGTGGTTCCGAGCGGCACGTCCCTCTCGTTCGACGACCTCCTGATGCGCATCCACCCCGCGGAGAGCCGGGTGCGGAAGCTCGCGGCCGAGACCCCTTCGATGCTCATCGTGTTCGATCTCTTGGTGGACGAGAAGGGCGCTTCGCTCGTGGCGCTGCCCTTGACCGAGCGCCGGCCGCGGCTGGAGGCCTTCGCGGCGCGCTTCTTCGAGAATCACCGCTCGATCCGGCTCTCCCCCGCCTCGGCCGACCCGCGCGACGCGATGCGCTGGTACGAGAAGACGCGGGGCGCCCTGGACGGCGTGATCGCCAAGCGCCGCGATCTCCCCTACCGATCGGGCGACCGCAGCGGGATGGTCAAGATCAAGCAGCGGCGCACCGCCGACTGCGTCGTGGGCGGATTCCGTTACGCGTCGAAGGGGAAAAGCGAAGTCGGCTCCCTCCTGCTCGGCCTGTACGACGACCAGGGCCTCCTGCATCACGTGGGATTCACGTCGAGCTTCTCGGCTCCCGAGAGGAAGGCGCTCGTGCCGAAGCTCCAGGCGCTCGTGAAGCCCCCCGGTTTCACCGGCAACGCGCCCGGCGGGCCGAGCCGCTGGAGCACGGAGCGCTCCGGCGAGTGGCAGCCGCTCCAGCCGAAGCTCGTGGTCGAGGTGGAGTACGACCACGTGAGCGGCAGCCGCTTCCGGCACGGGACCAAGTTCCTGCGCTGGCGCCCGGACAAGGCGCCGAAGCAGTGCACCTTCGAACAGATCGAGCGGCCGGAAGGGTCGCTGTTGCAGCTGTTGGGGGCCGGGGTGCGCCCCAAGGCCGCGCGGAGCGCTAGACCTTCGTCGCGCGGGTCATGAGGCAGTCTTGCAGCACGACGTCTTCCGCTGGGTCTCCTTGAAATGAGCCAAAGCGTCCATCGGAGCCTCCGGATCCAGAATCGGTTTGGGGTCGCCGGAAATGACCACCTCCGATGCCCGGCGCCGTCAACCGGACGGGTCCAACGCTCCGGCCGGGTGGCCTGTCTAAGGGCATGACGCGAGCACGCCCAAGACCCCTGAATCGAGGAGACGCCATGCACCCCATTCGCGTAGCGGCAGTGGCCGCATCGGTCGTTCTGATTCTCGCGGCCCCCTCGCTTTCCCGAGCACACGGCGATTCCCACGCCAATGACCACGGCTTTGCCTACGGCAATCATGGGGACGACTTCACGTGGGCCATCGTGGACGGCGGGAACACGAGCATGTCCGGGCAGGTGGACCATCCCACGCTGGAGGAACTCAAAGAGCGCTTCGGAGAACGCTTCCTCTACATCGAGGACGACGAGGACGGGTACGTGATCACCGACCGCGCCATGGTCGAGCGCGCCCGCCGCGCCACGGAGCGGATCGGCCGGTATGGGCGCGAGATCGGCGAGATCGCGCGGACCCAGGCGAAGCTCTCGCTCAGCGAGGCGCGGCCCAAGATCCGCCGGGCGGAGCTCTTGCGCGAGCAGGCGGAGCTCCGGCGGGAGATCGACCGGGCCGAGCGGCAAGGCGAGCCGACCGACCGCCTCGAGCGAAGGCTGGACCGCGTGACGACCCGGCTCGAGGTGGAAGACCAGGTGTACGGTGGATTCGCGCTCTCCTCCGACGAGAAGCGAGACCTGACGCGCCGGCGCGACGAGGCGAAAGCGCGCCTGCACGAGGCGGTGGAGCAGGTCAATCGGGAGATGCGGGACATCCTGCGCGACGCCAAGGACCGGCGCATCGCGGAGCCGGTGGACTGAATCGCGACGGGTCCGGCGCGACGCCACGCAGGCCGGCACGCGCTGGTGTGGAACGGCGGGCGGGGGCCCTGTACGATTCCGGCGTGCATCCCCCGACCGTCGTCCTCGAAACGCCGCGCCTCACGCTTCGCCGCTTCACCCTCGAGGACGCGCCGTTCGTCTTCGAGATGGTGAACGACCCCGACTGGATCCGCTACATCGGCGACCGGGGCGTACGGACCCTGGACGACGCGCGGACCTACATCCGCGACCGCACGCTCGCCCAGTACGACCGCGTCGGGTTCGGCATGTACGTCGTCGCGCTGCGGCACGGGGGCGAGGTCGTGGGATCCTGCGGGCTCATCCGGCGGGACTCGCTGGACGACGTGGATATCGGATTCGCCTTTCTGGCCCGCCATCGCGGACAGGGCTACGCGACGGAGGCGGCCGCGGCGGTGCTGGATTACGGGGTGCGCTCCGTGGGCCTCACGCGGATCGTCGCGATCGTCGCGTCCGACAATCACCGCTCCATCCGGATCCTCGAGCGGATCGGAATGCACTTCGAGCGGATGATCCGGCTCCCCGGCGAGGACGAGGAGATCCCGCTCTACGCCTACGAGGCGCCGGGCGCGGCCGCCTGAAGAGGTCAGTACTCCACGAACGACTCGTCGGGATAGCAGTACAGCCACCGCTCTCCCGGCTCCGCCGACGCCACCACCGGGTGGTGGACCGCCTTCGCGTGCTTGCTCGCGTGCTTGTTCGGCGAGGAGTCGCAGCAGAGTGTGGTCCCGCACTGCTGGCAGGTGCGCAGGTGCACCCACCGCGCTCCGATCGGCACGCACTCGTCACACTGGCGCAACTTCGGATGCTTCACGTCATGGATCTGTTTCAGATGGGCGCACGCCTCGTCCATGGCACTACCTCCGTTCCAGCTCGTCGCGATCCCAGCCGGCGAGCCTGGCGCCGGCCTCGTAGGTGCTGTTCAGGAACGCCGTGAGCGCCGCGACCGGGTCCGCCGACTGGCGAACCGCTTCGAACGGCAGGATGAACTCGCCGAACTCCCGGTTGTAGGACGCCGCGGCGGGTTCCACGGCCGCCGCTTCGAAACCCGCCGGCGCCGGCGCCGCGTACGCGTAGAACGCCGCGTCCGGCACCGCTCCGCTCCCCGGCCAGAAGCCGTGGCTGAT
>DASSLZ010000350.1:0-24551 GCA_035689165.1 Candidatus Eiseniibacteriota bacterium
TATCGCACCGGCCGCACCCTCTCCCTGGCGATGAGCCTTCGTGGGTAGCCGCGCGGCTCGAATGCTCGTCGCCGTCATGGCCGCGACCGCGGCATGGAGCGCTTTCGCGTGGAGCGCGGCGGCGCCGGCGCGCGCGGCTTCGCTCCCGGGAGCGCATCGCTCGCCGCTGGAGCGCTCGCCCGGGTACTACCCGCCGGCCGATCCCGAATCCGCCTCGGTGCGCCTCGGCCGGCGGAAGGCGAAGCCGGTGCGCCTGCTCCTGTCCGGAGGATCGCGCTCCATCGACGATCTGGCCCAGCGGCTCCTCGCCGGGCTCGAGGCCAAGGACGAGAAGGCGCTCCACGCCTGCCGGCTCACGCGGAGCGAATTCGCGCTGATCTGCTGGCCCGAGTTTCCGGAGAGCCGTCCCATCACGCGGATCACCGCCGACGACGCGTGGGAGCTGTCCGATCCCACGAGCGTGGCCGGGGCTTCCCGCGCGCTCTCGATGGTCGGAGGGCGGCCGCTCTCCTTCGTCAGCGTGCACGCGACGTCGCGGGAGGCGTATCGGAATTTCGTGCTGCACCGCGGGGTCGTGATCGAGGCGCGCGACGAGTCCGGCTCGATGGTGTCGCTTCGATTCGCCCCGTCGGTGGTGGAGCGTAGGGGCCGGTTCAAGGTGCTGATGTTCAAGGACTGACGGGCCGCGCTGGTCGTGTCGTTCGGGACTTCCCCCGAGCCCAAACTGAAGCGAACGCAAGATTGCGTCCCGGGGATCGGGCAGAGGTCGGACGAGCGAGCCGGCGCGGCGCGGGGCCGGGCGGGCCATCCCGAAGCGCCGCAGGCCGTTGCCGCGCGTTCCCTCCGCTCCCGCCTGCCATGTTACGACCGTAACGGATAAGGCACGGTTTCGTCATAACTCGGTTACAAGCGCTTCCTAGTCTGAACTCGACGAAGATGGAGTCCCGCGAGCGGGGACGTGCCCCGGATCGCGAACCTGGACCCGCGTCATAGGAGCGCTCATGAAGCGAATTGGTTTGTGGACCGCGGCAGCGCTGGGATGCGCCCTCGCGGCGCCGGCGCCGGCTCAGACGCCTTCGAACCCTCCCCCGCCCGTCGTCGAGACCGCTCCCGACTTCCCACGGGGAAAGATCAGCGGGCTCGTGTTCGGCGACGTGTACTACAACGTGACCGGAGACCCGAATCACGTGTACACGAATGGCGCGGACGGCCTGCCGGCGAACCTCGACGGCTCGTCGCCTTCGGCGAGCAGTCCGGCGGCACAGCCGAAGGTGATCGGGAAGGACCTGAACGGGCTTCAGGTTCGCCGGATCTACTTCCAGTTGGATAACGACCTCTCCATTCGCGTCGCGACCCGGTTCCGCCTGGAAGCCGACAGCAAGGAGCTCACGTCGGGCGGCAAGATCGGCGTCTTCGTGAAGGCCGCCTACGTCCAGGTGAAGGATCTGCTGCCGCGGGGGAACCTGCTCGTCGGAATGACGAACACGCCCACGTTCGAGAACTCCGAGGAGTTCTGGGGCTACCGCTCGGTCGAGAAGACGATCGTGGATTTCCGGGGGCTCGCCTCCAGCTCGGACCTCGGCCTCAATCTCAAGGGCTTCCTCGACGGGGGGCACCGCATCGGCTACTCGGGGATGATCGGCGACGGCACGGGCCAGAAGCCGGAGAACAACCGGTACAAGCGGATGTACCTGGCGGTGCCGCTGCGCTTGATCGAAGACCTCCGGATCGAGCCGTACGTCGATTACGAGGACTTCGCCGGCAACGCCGACCGGGCGCTCTACAAGCTGTTCCTGGGCTACGAGCTCAAGCGCGCGGCGATCGGCGCGGAAGTGGTGGACCAGGTGGTGCACGTCGACGGCGCGCGCAACCGGGAGCCGTTCGGGATCTCGGTGTTCGGACGGGCCCATGCCTCCGACCAGCTGAGCGCCTTCGCGCGCTACGACCGCTGGCAGCCGGACACCCGCGCGGCGAACCGGATCGACTCCGACCTCTACATCGCGGGTCTGGACTGGGAGCCGATCAAGGACCTGCACTTCATGCCCAACGTCGAGGCCACCGGCTATCGCGCGCGCGGCACGGCCGCCGCGCCGCCGCATCACGATCTTCAGGCGCGGATCACGTTCTACTACCGCTTCTCCAAGCCCTGACCGACACCGGAGGAATCCGATGAAGATCCGTATCACGAAGGCCCTGGCCGTCGCGCTCCTGCTCCTTGCGGCGCTCGCGCCCGCGGCGGCTCCGCGCGCCGCGCGCGCCGAGACGAACCTGACGGGCGCCGGCGCGACGTTCCCCTATCCGCTCTACTCGAAGTGGTTCGACATGTACCACGAGAAGACCGGCGTGCAGATCAACTACCAGTCGATCGGCTCGGGTGCCGGGATCCAGCAGGTCAAGGCGGGTACCGTCGACTTCGGCGCGAGCGACGCCGCGCTCTCGAACCAGAGGCTCAAGGAAATGCCGCGGACGGTGCTCCATTTCCCGACGGCGGCGGGGGCGGTCGTCCTCGCGTACAATCTCCCCGGCGTGAAGGAGCCGTTGAACCTGACCCCGGAGGCGATCGCCGGGATCTACCTCGGCACGATCACCATGTGGAACGACAAGGCGATCGCGGCCGCCAATCCGGGTGTCGCCCTTCCCACCGCGCCGATCCTGGCCGTGCACCGTTCGGACGGCAGCGGCACCACGAACATCTTCACGACCTATCTCTCCGCCGTGAACCGCCACTGGAAGGAGCTGGTCGGCGCGAACACATCGGTCTCATGGCCGGTCGGCATCGGCGGCAAGGGGAACGAGGGGGTGTCCGGCCTGGTGCGGCAGACGTCCGGCGGGATCGGCTACATCGAGCTCGCCTACGCGAAGCAGAACCAGCTGGCCTACGCGCGGGTGCGGAACTCCTCCGGCAAGTTCATCGAGCCGTCGCTGGCGTCGACGACGGCGGCCGCGCAGGGCGCCGCCGCTCTGCTCGCCAAGGACGTGCGGACCCCGATCGTCAATTCCCCGGCGCCGGACGCCTATCCGATCTCCGGGATGACCTTCCTGCTCGTCTACCGCGACCAGAAGGACGCGGCCAAGGCGAAGACCATGGCCGACTTCATCCAGTGGGCGAACGGCGAAGGACAGCAGGTGAACGAGACGCTGGATTACGCCCGCCTCCCCGAGCAGGTCGTCCGCGTGAATCAGGCGACGCTGATGATGCTGCGGGTCGGCGGCAGACCGGTTCTCGCCGCGAAGTAATTCCCGGCGGGATCCCATACATGTGAGGGAGGACCCATGAACCGATACGTGCGATTTCTCCTGACCGCCGCGCTCCTCGTGGGCGTGGCGGCCGGATGCTCGAAGGGAGGCGGCGCGGGCGCTGGAACGACCCTCACAGGGGCGGGCGCCACGTTTCCCTATCCGCTCTATTCCAAATGGTTCGACGCCTACAAGCAGAAGACCGGCGTGCAGATCAACTATCAGTCGATCGGCTCGGGCGGCGGGATCCAGCAGCTCAAGGCCGGCACCGTCGACTTCGGAGCGAGCGACGCGCCGCTCGCGGACGACAAGCTGCGGGAGATGCCCCACACGGTGATCCACTTCCCGACCGTCGGGGGCGCGGTCGTGCTCGCGTACAACCTCCCCGGCCTCAAGCAGCCGCTGCAGCTGACCACCGGCGCGCTGATCGCGATCTACACCGGCAGGGTGACGAAGTGGAACGATGCCCGGATCGCCGCGGCCAACGTCGGCGTGACGCTCCCAAACCTGGCCATCCTCCCCGTGCACCGCTCCGACGGGAGCGGGACGACGAACATCTTCACGACCTATCTCTCCGCGATCAGCCAGACGTGGAGGGACTCGGTGGGGGCGAACACGTCGGTGTCCTGGCCGAACGGCATCGGCGGCAAGGGGAATGACGGCGTGGCCGGCCAGGTGCGGCAGACCCCGGGCTCGATCGGCTACGTCGAGCTGGCCTACGCCAAGCAGAACGATCTCGCGGTGGTGCATCTCCAGAACGCGGCGGGCGCCTACGTCGAGCCGACGCTGGCTTCGACCACCGCAGCCATCCAAGCCTCCGCGGCCGCGCTGGCCCAGGACGTCCGGACGCCGGTCGTGAACGCCAAGGCGCCGGACGCCTATCCGATCGCGGGGCTCACCTTCCTTCTCGTCGACGCCGACCAGCAGGACGCGGCCAAGGCGAAAGCGATCGCCCAGTTCATCCAGTGGGCGATCACCGACGGCCAGGCGATGGCCGAGCCGCTCTTCTACGCGAAGCTCCCGGCGGAAGTGGTGCAGGTGAACCAGGCGGCGCTGACCAAGATCACGGCCGGCGGGAAGCCGGTCCTGGCGTCGCGTTGAACCGGACCGCGACGCGCTCCTCGTCGGGCACGGGGCCGGAGATCGCCCGCCCCCTGGCCCGGCGCGGCCTGACGCTCGATCCGATCTACAAGGCGCTCCTCATGGCGGCGGCGGCCACGGTGTTCCTGGTGGTCGCGCTGATCGTCTTCGAGGTCGCGCGCGGATCGTGGCTCTCGATCAAGACGATCGGCTGGAGCTTCCTCGTCCAGTCCCAGTGGGACCCGGTGGCGGACCATTACGGCGCTCTGCCGTACGTGTACGGCACGCTCGTCTCTTCGCTCCTGGCCCTCGTCCTCGCCGTGCCGCTCGGCATTGGGAGCGCGGTCTTCCTCGCGGAGCTCGCGTCCCACCGGGTCGGATCGATCGTCTCCTTCGTGATGGAGCTCCTCGCGGCGATCCCGAGCATCGTGTACGGCATCTGGGGCTTCTTCGTGCTCGCGCCCTGGCTCCGCTCCACGCTGGAGCCGTGGCTCATCGCCAACTGGGGGGCGATCCCGCTCTTCCGCGGCACGCCGTTCGGCATCGGCATGCTGAACGCGGGGATCGTGCTCGCGATCATGATCCTGCCCACCATCGTCTCGATCTCGCGCGAGGTGCTCCTCGCCACGCCGCGCACGCTGCGCGAGGCGTCGCTCGCCCTGGGCGCCACGCGCGCGGAGGCGATCGGGGTGACCCTGGACGCCGCCAAGCCGGGGATCCTGGGCGCGGTGATCCTGGCCCTCGGGCGCGCGCTGGGCGAGACGATGGCGGTGACGATGGTCATCGGGAACACGAACCGCATCTCCGCCTCGCTGCTCTCCCCGGCCGCCACCATGTCGAGCGTGATCGCCAACGAATTCGCCGAAGCCACCGGCGATCTCTACCTGTCGGCGCTGATCCAGATCGCGCTCGTCCTGTTCGCGGTGACGATCGTCGTGAACGCGCTCGCCCGGGCCCTCGTCTATCTCACGACGGGCGGCCGGCGCGACGCCGGAGCCGCGGCGTGAGCGCCGCCGTGCGGAAGTCCGCGGAGGGGTGGAGCGACCCCGCGCCGGCCCGCGTCCGCCTGTGGCGCGGCTTCGCGAACCGGGTCGTCCTGGGCGCGTGCTACGCGGCCGCGGCGCTCGTGGTGCTCCCCCTCGTCCTCATCGTGTGGCATCTCGTCGCGAAGGGGCTGCCGGCGCTCAACCTAAGCTTCTTCGTGCACATGCCGAAGCCGGTGGGAGAGCCGGGCGGAGGCATGGCGAACGCCATCGTGGGGACTCTCGTCGTGGTCGGAATGGGCGCCTTGATCGCGCTGCCGCTGGGCATCGGGTCGGGCGTCTATCTGGCGGAATACGGCCGCGGGCGCTTCGCGATGATGGTGCGCTACACGACGGACGTGCTGAGCGGCGTGCCCTCGATCGTGGTGGGGGTCGTGGCGTACGGGCTGGTCGTGGTGCCGATGGGCCGGTTCTCGGCCATCGCCGGAAGCGTGGCGCTCGCGATCCTCATGCTTCCGCCGATCATCCGGGCCACCGAGGAGATGGTCCGGCTGGTGCCGCAATCGTACCGGCAGGGCGCCCTGGCGCTGGGCGCGCCGCGCTGGAAAGTGATTCAGCAGGTCGTCCTGCCCGCGGCGCGCGCGGGCATCGTCACGGCGTCCATGCTCGCCATCGCGCGCGCGGCGGGCGAAACGGCGCCGCTCCTCTTCACCGCGCTTGGAAACCGCTTCTGGTCACTACGGCTGGATCAGCCGATCGCCACCCTGCCGGTCTTCATCTTCGACTACGCGCGCGCGCCCTACGCCGACTGGAACCGCCAGGCGTGGACCGGGGCCCTCGTGCTGGTGCTCCTGGTCGCGGTGGTCTCGGGGGTGCTGCGGCTGACGGTGCGGAGGATCCGGGTCCGCTAGGCGCGGCGTCTTCCCGGCGGACCGCTCAGGAACCGAGGGTCGCGTCGCGGATCTCGTCCGCGTGATGCTTGATGACGCGCGCCTCGGTCACGAAGATCGCCTCCTCGGCGATGTTCGTGGCCAGGTCGGCGACCCGCTCCAGATTCCGGCTCGCCAGGACCATCTCCAGGGCGCGCGGCACGATCTCCGGCTCGTGCACCATCTGCGACGAGAAGCGCGCGAAGATCTGCGTCTTCAGCGTGTCCACCTCGGCGTCGTTCTCGCAGACGCGCTTGGCCAGGGGCGCGTCGTGGTTGAGCCAGGCCGATACGGCGTCGCGGAGCATCGCGATCGTGCGATCGCCCATGGTCGCCAGATCTTCCGGTCCTTTCCACGGCGGCATCCCGGAGAGCTTGATCGCGCTCTGCGCGATGTTCACCGCATGGTCGCCGATCCGCTCCAGGAAGTTCGAGACCCGGATCGAGGCGACGAGAAACCGCAGGTCGCGGGCGACCGGCTGCTGCAATCCGAGGAAGTCGAGACAGCGGCGTTCCACCTCCAGCTCGATCCGGTCGATCTCGAGATCCTCGGTCATCACGTCCCGCGCCAGCACCGTGTCCCGCGTCTTCAGCGCCTCCATGGCCTTGGAGAGCGCCGTCTCGGCGCGGCCCGCCATGTCGCTCAATCGATCTTGAAGCTGGTGCAGGTCGTGATGGAAATGACGTTCCACGTCGGGTCCCTCGATGAGTTCGGGCGGTCGCGGTCCGCGCCCGGCAGCGCGACCCGCCGGGGCATCAGCCGAAGCGGCCCGTGATGTAGTCCTCGGTCAGCTTCTCGCGCGGCGAGGTGAAGAGGGTCCGCGTGGGGCCCTCCTCGATCCGCTCGCCGTTCAGCATGAAGACGGTGCGGTCGGAGACGCGCGCCGCCTGCTGCATATTATGCGTCACCATGACGACGGTGACGCCGTTCTTGATCTCCAGCGTGAGCTCCTCGATCTTGGCGGTGGCGGTCGGATCCAGCGCGGAGGCCGGTTCGTCCAGGAGGAGCACTTCCGGCTCGACCGCCAGCGCCCGCGCGATACAGAGCCGCTGCTGCTGTCCGCCCGACAGACCCAGCGCCGAACGCCCGAGTCGGTCCTTCACCTCGTCCCACAAGGCGGAGCGGCGGAGCGCCGACTCCACGATCTCCTCCAGCCGCCGCCGGTCGCGGGTGCCCTGGAGCTTGGGACCGTACGCCACGTTCTGGAAGATCGACATGGGAAACGGATTCGCCCGCTGGAACACCATCCCCACCCGCCGCCGCAGCGCCACGAGATCGGTCCCCGGGCTCAGGATGTCCGAGCCGTGGAAGAGGACGTTTCCTTCGTAGCGGACCGGCGGGAAGAGATCGTTCATCCGGTTGAAGCAGCGAAGCAGCGTCGATTTGCCGCAACCGGACGGGCCGATGATGGCCGTGATCCGGTTCTGCCCGATCTCGAGATCGACCCCTTTCAGGGCCGCATGGCTTCCGTAGAAGAGGGAGAGCCTCTTCGTCTGGAGGATGGGGGCGGCCGAGGCGTCCTCACGTTCGATGGGGGCGGGCGCGGGGCTCACGTCGGAATCGGGCTCCTCGGGAACGAGCGGTACGAGCGGTGCGCGCGGCCCATTCGGCCGGGTGCGGCGCTCCGGAAGGGTGGCGGTCGGGTCCATCCGGATCGAGCCTAGACGGCCGCGGCGTTCGGCGTGTGTCGGCCTTGTTACGTTTCCGTTACGCGCCGCTGGGGCCCGGTCCTCTTGGCTCCGGTCCGGGACCTTCCCGCGGCACCTCGACCCAGAACGTGCTTCCCTGTCCGGCCGCGCTCTCCACCCCGACCGTTCCGCCGTGCAGCTGGACGGCGTGCTTCACGATGGAGAGCCCCAGGCCGGTTCCTCCCAGCGCGCGCGAGCGACCCCGGTCCACCCGGTAGAAGCGCTCGAAGACGCGCGCAAGATGCTCCGCCTCGATCCCGCGGCCCGTGTCGGTCACGCGGATCCGCACCGAATCCCCCTGGTCCTCCACGGCGACTTCGACGGTCCCGCGCTCGGTGTACTTGACCGCGTTGTCCATGAGGTTCCGGAGCGCCAGCTCGAGGCGCTTCCGGTCCACGCGCGCGCGGATGCCCGCGCGGCTCTCCAGCGAGAGCTTGAGGCCGCGGCGCGCGGCCACGTCTTCGAACGTCGAGGCCAGGTCGCGCACGATCTCGCCGAGATCCCAGTCCTTGAGGTCGAGCGGCGCGTCGGGGCGCTCCAGGTCGGCCAGGTCGAGGAGATCCTCGACCAGCGCCTCCAGCCGCGAGGCCTGGTCCCGGATCGTCTCCACGAAGCGCGTCCGGTTTCCCTCGTCCTCGAGCCCGCCCGAGAGGAGCGTTTCCGCGTAGCCGCGGATCGAGGTGAGCGGCGTCTTCAGCTCGTGCGACGCGTTCGCCACGAACTCGCGCCGGACCGCCGCCATCGCCTTCACCGGCCCCAGGTCTTCCAGGCTCACGAGAATTGTCTCCGGCTCGGCGCCCGCGTAGGCGCCGATCGGCGAGGCGCGCACCTCGTAATCGCGGCGGTCCGCCAGATAGAGCGTGAGGTCGCGCACGAGCGGTTTC
The DNA here is from genome assembly GCA_035689165.1 of Candidatus Eiseniibacteriota bacterium. Classification (GTDB taxonomy): domain Bacteria; phylum Eisenbacteria; class RBG-16-71-46; order SZUA-252; family SZUA-252; genus DASQJL01. The sequence continues at coordinate 8,802 of DASSLZ010000350.1, forward strand.
CGGTGCTCGAGCGCGTGCAGCGCCATCTGCTCCAGGACGGGCTGGCGCGTCGACGAAAGGCGCGGGTCGCGCGGCGGATGGTCCAGCTCCAGCATCTCCCAGAACCGCGCGTTCGCGTGGCGGATCGAGAGGTCGGGGGCGACCAGGGCCAGGCCCAGAGGAACGTTGCCGAGAATCGCCCGGCTGGCGTTCCGGCCCTGCTGCAGCTCCTTGAGCTTCGATTCGAAGCTGTCGGCGATATCGTTCAGGGAACGCGCGAGCCGCGCGAGCTCGTCGTGGGCGTCCACGGGCGCCCGGCGCGAGACGTCGCCGGCGGCCATCCAGCTGGCGGCGTCGGCGATGTGGGCGAAGCGGCGATTGAGGGACCGGAAGGGGAGCCATCCCGCACCGAGCGCCACGGCGAGGACCGAGGCCACGATCCCGATCGCCCCCCCGGCGCCGACCGGCTTCAGGGCGTTGAGGAGCACGCCGACCGCGCACGCCGCGAGGAGGAGCGCCAGGAGCAGCAGGAAATAGACCCGTCCCGTGAGCGATCGCACGGGACGTAGCCTACCACTCTCTCAGCCCTTCGGGACCTCCGCGGCGTAGCCCACACCGGTAACGGTCCGGATCAGTCCCGCGTCCTTCCCCAGCTTGGCGCGCAGCCGCCGGACGTGGACGTCCACCGTGCGGGTCTCGCCGAAGTAGCCCAGCCCCCAGACCTTGTCGAGGAGCTGCTCGCGGGAGAAGACGCGTCCGGGACGTTCCAGGAGAAACTCTAAGAGTCGGTATTCCGTGGGGGTGAGGCGGAGCTCGCGCTCGCGCACGAAGACCTGATGGCGGTCGGGGTCGAAGCGCACCGGTCCGATCACGGTGGACGCCTGGCGCTCCTCGCCGCGCGTGCGCCGGAGGATGGCGCTGACGCGTGCGACCAGCTCCTTGGGCGAGAACGGCTTGGTCAGGTAGTCGTCGGCGCCCCGCTCGAAGCCCACCAGCTTGTCCATCTCGGTGCCGCGCGCGGTCAGCACGAGCACGGGGAGCCCTTTGGTGCGCGCTTCCCCGCGGATGGCGTCCAGGACTTCGAGCCCGCTCAGCTTGGGAAGGAGGAGATCCAGCACGACGAGGTCGGGAGGCGACTTGAAGATGCGGTCGAGGCCCGCGGCGCCGTCGTTTTCGGCAATGACCCGGTACCCCTCGCGGCCCAGGTTGTAGCTCACGAGGTCACAGATCTCGGCCTCGTCGTCGACGACGAGGATGGTGGAGCGCGCAGTGCCCGGCACGTTGTGGGCTCCCAGTCTAGCACGGGCGTTCACGAAGGGCAGTCTGGCTGCCCCCGGTTACCGGGTCGCGTCGAAACCGTGTCGAATGGGTTACGACCGCACCGGGACCGACGGACACGGCTTCCCCCATTTCCCACTCGCGCATTGACTTCACGGGACCCCTTCCGGTAGTCTGCCCGGTCTTGACCGAGCCACAACCGGATTACAACCCCGTGCGAAACCAGGAAACCAGAGGACCGACGTGACGCAGAGCGATCGGAACAAACTCTTTCTGACCCTCATCGGCCTCGCGGCCGCGCTCTACACCCTCTGGCCCACGTTCCAGTTCTACGCCCTGTCTCCCGCCAAGCGGGCGGAGGTGCTCCAGGCACGCCCCGCCACCGCGACCAACGACGCCGATCGCGACCGCCTCACCAAGATGGCCAAGCTCCGCGACCGGTCGATCAAGCTGGGGCTGGACCTCCAGGGCGGCCTCTACCTCCTGCTCGAGGTCGACAAGTCGAAGCTGGGACCGGCCGAGGCCAAGGGCGCCGTCGACCAGGCGATGCAGATCATCCGGAACCGCATCGACCAGTTCGGCGTGGCCGAGCCTTCCATCCAGAAGCAGGGGGATAATCGCATCCTGGTGCAGCTTCCCGGCCTCCTGGACCAGGAACGCGCCAAGGAGCTGATCGGACAGACCGCCCTCCTCGACTTCAAGATCGTGAAGAACGACGACGAGGTGCGCGCCCTCTTCGACCGGATCGACCAGTACTTCACGCGGAAGATGGCGGCCGCGACGGGGGCCAAGCCCGATTCGACGTCCCACCCCTGGACCTCCCGCTTCCTGACCGTCGCCCAGGCGGGCGAGTCGTTCGCCCTGCCGGAGAACGAGGCGGCGATCGACTCGATGAAGAATCAGCTCCTCGCCGACTCCTCCTTCACCATGGACGCGACCCTGGCCTGGGACGCGCATGAAGGGGCGCACGAGAGCCGCACCGGCCGCTCCCTGTACGTGCTCAGCAAGGAGCCCCTGATGCAGGGGAAGGAAGTGGCGAGCGCGCAGATGCGGATGGACCTGGACCAGGAGCGCCCCGGCGCCCCCGGGGTTTCGTTCACCTTGACGGGCCGAGGCGGCGCGGTGTTCGCCGACGTCACCGGCGCCAACGTGGGCCGGCGCCTCGCCATCGTCCTGGACAATCGCGTGCAGTCGGCGCCCAACATCCACGAGCGGATCCCGCGCGGGCAGGGCTCGATCACCGGGTCCTTCACGGAGGAAGAGGCGCAGAACCTCTCGATCGTGCTCCGGTCGGGCGCCCTCCCGGCCCCGGTGAACATCGTCGAGGAGCGCGCGGTCGGTCCCTCGCTAGGCCAGGACTCGATCCAGAGGGGCATCATGGCGGGAGCGATCGGCACCGTCCTCGTGGTCGTGTTCATGGTGGTCTACTACCGCATGTCGGGGATGGTCGCGGTGGCGGCCCTGCTCCTCAACATCATCGGCCTTCTGGCCTGCATGGCCGCGTTCCATGCGACGCTCACGCTTCCTGGCATCGCCGGCATCGTTCTCACGATCGGCATGGCCGTAGACGCCAACGTGCTCATCTTCGAGCGCATCCGGGAAGAGCTGCGCCACAAGAAGACGGTTCTCACGGCCATCGAGCTCGGCTACTCGCGCGCCTACCGGACGATCGTGGACGCCAATGTGACCACGCTGCTCTCGGCGCTGGCGCTGATGTGGTTCGGCACCGGCCCCATCCGCGGGTTCGCGATCACGCTGTCGATCGGACTCATCATCAACATGATCACCGCCGTCGGCGTCTCCAAGATGATCTTCGACGCCTGGTCGCTCCGGCGGAAGGTCAGTACGATCAGCATCTAGGGGAGAATCGTGTTCCAGATCCTGCACGGCTTGAATGTCGATTGGATGAGGCGAAGGCATATCGCCTACGTTGTATCCGGACTCTCGATCCTCGCCTCCATCGCCTCGCTCGTCATGCATGGCGGCCCCCGTTACGGCGTGGATTTCACGGGGGGAACGCTGATCGAGGTGTCGATCCAGCCTCCGCCGTCGGTGGACGACGTGCGCCGCGGCATCGACCAGGCCGGGTTCAAGGGGGCCGAGATCCAACGTCTCGAACGTCCCGATCTCTTATTGATCCGCATGCAGGTGCAGGAGGGCCGGCCGAGTCCCGCGCCGGCGGTGAGGCAGGCGCTGCTGGCCGCACACCCCGGATCGACCGTGGACGTCCGCCGCGTCGAGAACGTCGGGCCGCGCGTCGGCGGCGAGCTCCGCGCGGCGGCCGTCAAGGCCGTCTTCCTGGCGCTGGGTATGATCCTGGTCTACGTCGCCATCCGCTATGACTGGCGCTACTCCATGGGCGCGGTGGTCGCGCTCTTCCACGACGTCTTCATCACCCTCGGCGCGGTTTCCATCTTCAACAAGGAAGTCACGCTCACGGTCGTGGCCGCGCTCCTCACCATCGCCGGGTTCTCGATCAACGACACCATCGTCGTGTTCGACCGGATCCGTGAGCGGCGTCAGGCGCTCCGCCGCGAGCCGGCCGAGAAGGTGATGAACATCGCCATCAACGAGACCCTGAGCCGGACCATCATCACCTCCTTCACGGTCGTGCTCACCGTGCTCGCGCTCTTCTTCCTGGGCGGCGAAGTGCTCCACGACTTCTCCTTCGCCATGCTCGTCGGCGTGATCTACGGGACCTACTCGTCGGTCTACGTGGCGAGCGCGCTCGCCCTCGAGACCCAGCTCGCGCTCGAGCGGCGGACGCCGGCCCGGAAGCGGTAGGAAGCTCCCGATGCGACCCGCGGCGCTCCCGGCGCGAACCGCGGCGATGCTGCTCCTGGCCGGATCGGCCGCGGCCGGGCCCTCGCTCTGCCGCGCCGAAGCGCCCCCGCCCCCGCCGCCTCCGGTCTCGACGCCGATCCTCGCACCCGATTCCCGCGCCGAAGCGCATCCCGCGGGACCGACCGCGACCCCGCTGCAGCTCTTCGCCGCCGCCGAGGAGGCGTGGGGCTCGGGGGACGCCGAGGGGCTCGCCTCGCTGGTGGACACGACGCAGGTTCGGATCGGTCTGAAGCCGGGATCCACCCCGACGGCCGCGATGACCCGGAGCGCCGCGGCCTTCCTCTTCCAGGACCAGCTTCGCCTGGTGACGACGCAGTCGTTTCAGGTCACCCGGATCAACGTGGGGAACACGTCCGCGACCGCGACCGCCCGCTGGTGGGGCAACTGGGGCGGGCGCGAGGGGAATCGGAAGCTCACGGTGACCCTGAGCGCGGTGCCGCTCGCGGGGCGCTGGTACCTCCGCGAAGTCCGGGTGAAGGGCTGAGCGGCACCTTCGGCAGATTGGGCGAAGGCGCACCGCCGCGGCCACGCGAATGAACGACGCCGACGTCCTCTACACCTCCGACCTTCACGGCAGCCGTTCCCATTACGAGGCCGCCTTCCGCATGGCCGCCGACTTGGGCGTCCGCGCCGTCGTGCTCGGGGGCGATCTCGCGCCGATGGGCGATCCCGCCGCGCAGCGGGAGTTCTTTCAGACCTTCCTGATTCCGCTTCTTCGCGAGCGCCTCGCCGCCCCGGGAGCGCCCCCGGTTTTCTACATCTTCGGAAACGGCGACTGGCGCGCGAACGAGGCCGCGCTCGAGGAGGCGCGGCTGCCCGGCCTCCATTACGTGCACGGGCGCGCCGCCCCCTTCCTGGACGGCACCTGGATCGCCGGGCAGAACTGCGTTCCGCCGACGCCGATCCGGCTGAAAGACTGGGAGCGGTGGGAGGTGGTGCCCGGAGCGTCGGGGCGTCCGGACGGACACCGGAGCGCTCCGGACGGAACGCTCCACGACTTCACGTTCGTGGGGCGCGAGCGGGAGGAGACCCTCGAAGCCGAGATGGACGGCCTGGAGACGGCGGTCCGGGGAGCGACCGGATCCGCGGAGGCCGCCGCCGTGGCCCCGCAGGCGCTGGTCTGCGTGTTCCACGGCCCGCCCCACGGCACGGCCCTCGATCAGATCGCGGGGGGCACCCACGTCGGTTCGGGCGCGGCGCGCCGCTTCCTCCAGCGGATGCGCCCGGCGCTCTCGCTGCACGGGCACATCCACGAGTCGCCCTCGGTCTCGGGGCGCTTCGCCGACCGCGTCGGCGGGACCGTCTGCGTCAACCCGGGGCAGACCCCCGCGGCGTTCCACGCCGTCTCTTTCCGGATGGCCGATATCGCGGGCACCCTGCGCCATACCCTGCACGGCCCCGCGAACCTCGCGGAACCACGCTAACCGCCTGCGGTTTAGCTGAAAGGAAGCCCGGCCGGGGAGACCTCTGGTATCCTTTCGTGGCCGAAGTGGACGACCGCGCCGACCCGACCCTGGACGAGGCCCTCTTGCCGCAAGATCTCACGCTATCCCAATGGTTTAGGGTCGTCCGATGGGCAGGCCGGGGGGCCGTCGCGGGCGCTATTGCCGCGATTCTGGCTGCGGCCCTCGCGGGCCCGGCGGCCGGGCAGGGCCCCCCAGCCAGCGCCGGGGCCGACCTGACCGGGGGGTTCTCCGTAGCCCGCCTCAAGTACACGGGCGGGGGCGACTGGTACTCCGACGAGACGTCGCTCAAGAACCTCCTTAGCGCCCTGAAGGCGCGAGGGGACATCCGGGTGTCGCAGCAGAAGGAGGCGGTGGTCACGGCGACCGACCCCGATCTCTGGAACTACCCCCTCCTGTTCGTGACGGGCCACGGAAACGTGAAGCTGAACGACCAAGAAGTGGCCTCGCTGCGCCGATACCTAGACCAGGGCGGGATGCTCTGGGGGGACGATAACTTCGGCATGGATAAGTCGTTTCGCGAGGCGATTCAGCGCGTCTACCCCGAGTCGCCGCTCGTGGAACTTCCGTTCAATCACGAGATCTTCCGGCGGCCGAACCCGTTCCCGAGCGGCGCGCCCAAGATTCACGAGCACGACGGCGGTCCGGCGCGCGTCTTCGCCATCATGCGGGGCGGGCGGATGGTCGTCCTCTACACGTTCGACACCGATATCGGCAATGGGATCGAGGACGCCGGCGTGCACGACGATCCCCAGGCCAAGCGCGACGCGGCCATGCGCTTCGCGATCAACATCGCGACCTATGCGGTGAGCCACTGAAGGGCCGGTTCCCCATCATGAGGGGCAATGACTCCATCGGGCGATAGCCTTCATGCGACCCTGAGCCGCGCGCGGCGTTTCCTGGTCTGGCGCGCGGTGGAGCAGGCCGGGCTGGCGCTCGTCGTGGCCGCGATCCTGGTCGCGCTGATCGCGCTTGGGGTGGCGCTCGCCACGCCGCTCCATCGGGACGAATTCGTGCTGATCCGCTTGGGCCTTTTAGGGTCGGGGGCGCTCCTGCTCCTGTTCGCGGCGGCCCGCGTGGTGCTGGCTCCCGCGCGCCTGGAGGACGCGGCGCTCGCGACCGGCCGGCTCCTGGGCGAGCGGGACGACGAGCTCCTCGGCGCGCTCGAGCTGGCGCGCGCGGGAGCGGACGAATCGCGGGATTCCGGCGCCCTTCGCGACGCGGCGGTCGGCGCGGCGGCCGCGCGGGCCGCGGGCGCCCCGATCGCGCGGCTCCGCCGATGGGACGCGCGCGGCCGCTGGCTCCTGGCGGCGGGGGGAACCCTGGTGCTCCTCGGCGCCACCGCGGTCGCCGGAGGCGCCCGGACGCCTGCCGTGCTCCGCCACATCGCCGATCCCCGGACCGCCCCGATCGCGCCGATCGCGATCCGCGTCGAGCCGGGCACGCGCGACATCGAGGGCGGTGAGTCGGTCGTGATCCGGGCCTACGTGCGCGGCTCGGGGCAGCGCCCCAAGCTGGAAGTCGAGGACCGCGGCGACTGGAACGAGACGTCGCTGGACGAGGCCGAGGACGCCACGGGCGTGAAGTCGGGCGAGCGCGCGTGGTCGCTTCTCCTCCGCAATCTCAAGGACGATGTTCGCTACAAGGTGCGCGCGAGTGGCCAGGAATCCCCGGTCTACGCGCTCACCGTGCGCGACCTGCCGCGCGCGACCGGCTACCGCGTCCGCTACGACTATCCTCCGTATACCGGCCTCAAGTCCGAAGAGAGCCACGCGGTGACCGGCGACCTGGCCGCGCCGCGCGGCACGCGCGCGCGCCTGGTCGTCACGCTGAGCCGGAGCGTCCGCCGCGGGGCGCTGCTCTTCGAGGGCGGTACGTCGGTCCCGGCCGAACCGGGGGAGCGTCTCGCCGCCTTCACGGTGCCGATCCGAGGCGACGACCGGTACGCCGCGCGGCTCGAGGACGCGCGCGGCCGCCGCGTGGACCTGGGACCGTTCGAGGTCCGCGCCATTCCCGACCGGCCGCCGACCGTCTCCGTGCTCTCGCCCGGCTCGGTCGAGGACGTGGGGCGCGACATGACGGCGACGATCATCGCGGGCGCGACCGACGACTACGGCGTGCGGAAGATCCTGATCCGCTACAAGGTGCGCGACGGGGCCGAGAAGACCGAGGTGCTGCACGAAGAGAAGGGAACGGCCCGCGAGCTGGCCGTGCGCTACACGTGGGCGCTCCAGAGCTACTCGCTCCTGCCCGGCGAAGAGGTCGAGTACCGGATCGGAGCGATGGACGGCAACGCGGTGGACGGACCGCAGACCACCTGGTCCGACGCGCGCCTCCTCCGCTTCCCCTCCGCTTCCGAGATCCTCGCCTCGATGTCGGGCGAGCGCGACGAGACGATCCACTCCCTCGAGGATGCCTGGCAGGACGCGAAGGACCTCTCCCAGAAGGCCGAGGAGCTGTCGCGCGACCTGGGCCGCACCCGCGAGATGACGTGGGAGAAGCAGCAGGAGGCGCAGAAGACCCTGGAGGGGCAGCAGCAGCTCCAGCAGAAGATCGACCAGGTAGCCGACAAGCTGAGCCAGGACGCGGAGAAGCTGAGCCAGTCGCACGCGCTGAATTCCGAGCTGGCGCAGAAGATCCAGGAGCTGCACGAGATCCTGAGCCAGATCAAGGACCAGTCGCTCCTCCGCTCGATCCAGAGGCTCCAGGACGCGATGAAGAATCTCTCGCCGGAGCAGATGCAGGCCGCGCTCCAGAATCTCAAGGTGAACCAGGAGCAGGTCATGAAGAGCCTGGAGCGGACGATCGAGATGCTGAAGCAGATCCGCACCGAGGATAAGATGGAGGCCGCGTCGGAGCGCGCCGCCGAGATGGAGCGCCGGCAGATCGCGCTCAACGACTCCCTCTCCCGCGCGAAGAAGAGCGAGGAGACGAAGTCGCTCGCGAAGAGCCAGCGCGAAAACGAGAAGCTGAGCGCCGAGGAGCGCGCCGCGCTCGACTCGCTCGCGGCCGATCTCAAGGCGATGGACCCCGAGGCGTCGAAGGAATCGGAGCAGCTCGCGGACGATCTCGGCGAACAGGGGGCCAAGCCCGACTTCCAGCACGCCTCCGAGTCGATGGAGCAGGGCGATCGCGAGAACTCGCGCCAGGCCGCCGAACGGCTGAAGCAGCGCCTGACGCAGCTGCGCCAGGGCGTGGACAAGATGCGCGAGAAGTTCCAGAACAAGCGGAAGAACGAGCTCGCGAAGAAGATGGAGGACGCCGCGCAGGACCTCCTCGACATCGGCAGGCTCCAGCAGAAGATGCTGAACGACCAGGAGAGCAGTCTCTCCGAGCGCGCCGAAACCCAGAAGGGTCTGGAGGACGCGACCACGGCCGTCACGAAGCGGATCGCCGACATCGGCAAGCAGACGCTCCACATCACGCCGGACATCGGGCAGGCGCTGGGACGTGCGCTCACGAACCAGGACAACTCGGTCGGCCGCTACTCGGAGCAGGACCTGGGCGGCGGGCTGATGGCCGGGAAGGAAGCGGCGATCGCGCTGAACCAGGCGGCGGCCGGGCTCCTCCGGAGCAAGCAGTCGATGCAGAGCTCCTCCTCGTCGACCGGCTTCCAGGAAGCGATGGACCGCCTGCAGAGCCTGGCCGGCGAGCAGGAGCAGCTGAACAGCCAGTCGATGGGGATGATGCCGGGCGAAGGGCAGCAGGAGGGGAGCCAGGCGAACCGGTTGAGCGAAGGGGAGGGGCAGGCGCTCTCCCGCATGGCCGCCGAGCAGGAGGCGATCCGGCGCGGCCTGGAAGAGACGATGCAGAAGCTGGGCAAGGGCGGCGGCACGCTCGGGAACATGGGCGACGTGGCGGACGAAATGAAGAAGGTGGAGCAGGATCTCCGCGGCGGGCGGCTCAACCAGGAGACGACGGAGCGGCAGCAGCGGATCCTGAGCCGGCTGTTGGACGCGCCGCGCAGCGTGGAGAAGCGCGACTACTCGCGCAAGCGCCAGTCGCGCCCCGGCGTAGACGTCGTGCGCTCCTCGCCCGGGGCGCTCTCGCCCGAGCTCCTACGGGCGCGCCCCTCACTGGCGGCCCTGCTCGCGCGCGCGGGACGCGATCCGGTGGCCCCGCGCTATCGCGCGCTCGTGGACGAGTATCTCCAGTCGGTGCTGGGCGGCGGGAAGCCCAAGTGACCCGGCATTCCATCGGGACCCGCCGCGCGGGCCGCGCCGCGATCGCGCTCGCGTCTGCCGCCCTGCTCGTGACCGCGGCGTCGGGGAGCGCCGGCGCCAAGCCGCGCCCCGAGCCCCCGGCCAAGGCCGAGCCGCGCGTCGCACCCCGCGTTCCCCAGCCCCTTCCGCTCCTGAACCGCGACGACCGTCTGCCCGAGGGATACCAGGATCTCGTGCGGCGGCTGATGGCGCGCGGCCCCGGCGACACCCTGGGCGACGGCGTGTTCACGCTGGCCGAGGGCTCGTTCCACGCGGGGGCCTTCGACGAGGCGGGAGGGCGCTACGCCGATTTCGCGCAGCGCTTCCCGCGGAATCTCCGCGTGAACCTGGCGCTCGAGCGGCTGCTCCTCATGAAGGACGGCCGCGACTTCGGCGACGAGCCGCTCCGGATCTACGCGCGCGCCGACCTCATGCGCGCCGAAGGCCACGCCGACTCGGCCGAGACCGCGCTCACCGCCGGCCTCGCGCGCTATCCGGGCACGAAGCTGCGCTACCACTTCCGCTACGCGCTCGCGGAGATCGCGCGCGACAAGGGCAACCATGCCGCGGCGATCGAGCAGGCGCTGGCGGTGGCCGACACGTCGGCCGGCTCGCGCCTGGCCCCCGCCGCGCTCAAGCTGGCGGGGGATGAGACGCTCGCCATGGGCGGGCCGCCGGAGCGCGCGTCCGGCTACTACCAGTCGCTCCTGGAGCGCTTCCCCGATTCGCCCCTCGCGCCCTCGGTGCGCGAGCGGCTGCTCCTCCTCCGAAAGAAGATGCAGCTGTGAGCCGCGCGCGCCGATGGCTCCTCCTTCTCGTCCTGGCGGTGGCCGCGCTCGGCGCCCTTCCCGGCGCGGCCGGCGCGCGGCTCCTGGTGCCGATGGACGACAAGCAGGCCGACCATCTCCGCGCCTACGGGCTCACCTATTGGGCGCTGGAGCGCGGGATGCATGGGGAGTGGCTGCTCAACTACCGCGGCGGGTCGTTCCTGCTGCCCGACAACGCGGCGCTCGCGACCGAGGCGGTGGTGCGCGGCGTCACGGTGGAGCCGGTGGACGAGGCGATGGTGGCGCGGATCATGGCCGAGATCGCGGACAACAACATGGAGTCGGTGAAGCTGGAGACCGCGCCGCGGATCGCCGTCTACGTGCCGCCCAGCGCGCCCCCCTGGGACGACGCGGTACAGCTCGCCCTGGATTACGCGCAGATCCCCTACACCAAGCTCTGGGACGCGGAAGTTCTCGACGGAAAGCTCGCCCAGTACGACTGGCTGCACCTGCACCACGAGGACTTCACGGGCCAGTACGGCAAGTTCTTCGCGGCGTTCGCGACGACCGACTGGTACCGGCGGCAGGTGGCCGAGAACGAGACGATGGCCAAGAGCCGCGGCTTCAGCAAGGTGTCGGAGCTGAAGAAGGCGGTGGCGCGCACGATCAAGGCGTACGTGGCGGCCGGAGGATTCCTGTTCGCGATGTGCTCCGCGACCGACACGTTCGACATCGCGCTCGCCGCGAAGAACGTGGACATCGTCGGGCCCGAATACGACGGCGACGGAGCCGACCCGCGCGCCGACGCCAAGCTCGATTTCGGCGAATGCCTCGCCTTCCAGAACTTCCAGCTGGACGAGAACCCGATGGTCTACGAGTTCTCCAACATCGACACGACGAACCGCGCCTCCCTGCGCGGCCAGCGCAACGACACCTTCACCCTCTTCGACTTCTCGGCGAAGCAGGATCCGGTGCCGTCGATGCTGGTGCAGGACCACGTGGCCGTGGTGCCCGGGTTCATGGGACAGACCACCGGTTTCGAGAAGTCGCTGATCAAGCCCGGCATCACGGTCCTCGCCGAGACGCCCGGCGCCGACGACGTGAAGTACCTGCACGGCCATTACGGCAAGGGAACCTCACGTTCTACGGCGGCCACGACCCCGAGGACTACCAGCACGCCGTGGGCGATCCGCCCACCGATCTGTCGCTGCACAAGCACTCCCCCGGCTACCGGCTGATCCTGAACAACGTCCTCTTCCCGGCCGCGGAGAAGAAGGAGAAGAAGACCTAGCCGGGCCGCGGGCGGTTTGCTACGCTCCGCCCCTGCCATGTACGACCCGAGCCGCGAGTACACGACCAGCGTTCTCATCGCGGGCGTCACCGGCGCGATCGGGCGGGCGGTGGCCCGCGACCTGATCGTGAACGGCTATCGCGTCTACGGTCTCATCCGGGACGCCGAATCCCGCGACCGCCTTCCCTACGGCGTCGTCGGTGTCGTCGGCGACGTCCGCGCTCCCGAGAAATGGGAAACGGCGATCGAGCGGACGCAGGTCGTGGTGAACTGCGCCTTCCCGCGCGACCTGTCCACCGGCGCCCTCACCTACGAAGACGCCGAGCGCGAAGCGGACGAGCTGGCCGCGATCCTGGATCGGCTCTGCGACCTGGTCCGGCGACGGAAGCGCCGCCTGATCCACACCTTCGGCGCGCTCCTCTACGAACCCGACGCGAACGGATGGGTGCGCGAGACCTCGGCCATCGCCTCCGGGCGGGGCTATGGGGTGCGCCATCGTCGGACCTATCCCGTCTTCGAGAAGCACCGGAAGAAGGGGCTCAAGGCGATGAGCGTGAACCCGGCGTTCGTCTATGGACGCGGCGGCTGGTTCGAATACGGGCTGGTCCAGCCGCTCGTGCGCGGCCAGGCGGTCCTGATCGGCGACGGATCCCAGACGATGCACTACGTGGCCGCTTCCGACGCGGCCAGCGGATACCGGCTCGCGATCGAGCACGGCCTGGACGGCGAGGATTACCTGCTGGGCGACGATCGCCCCACCACCCTCGGCGAATTCACGCGGCTGGTCGCGCGCGAGCTGGGCGTGGCCGAGCCGCGCTCGGTCCCCGAGGAAGAGCTGGTGGCGCAGCTCGGCGCCTGGAACGTCGACGCCTACACGTTCTGCCCCAAGGTGGATTCGACCAAGGCGCGCGAGCGCCTCGGCTGGACCCCGCGCTATCCGACTATCGAAGAAGGCGTCCCCGCCGCGATCCGCGATTACAAGCGCGCGCAGCTCCAGGCGGCATCCGGATAATCCGCATGCGGCTGCGCCCAGAACGCCGCCGCTTCGCCGTACCGCTTCGCGCCGCCCTCGTCCTCTCGCTCCTGGCCTCCTGCGCTCCCGCGCCCGCCGATTCCTGGTGGCGGCACGTCCGCTGGCTGGCCGACGACGCGCGCCAGGGGCGCGAGACCGGAAGCCCGGGCTACCTCGCCGCCGCGCAGTACGTCGCGCACGAGTTCGAGACGGCGGGCGCCCGCCCTGCGGGGACCAGCGGGTACTTCCAGCCGGTCGCGTTCATCGCCCGGAGGCTCGTCGAGCCCGAGTGCCTCGTCACCCTGGCGCGAGCCGATCGCACCGATACGCTCGTCCTGGGCGAGGATGCGCTCCTCTCCTCGTCGATCGACGCCGCCGATTCCGTGGACGCTCCGGCGGTGTTCGCGGGCCACGGCCTGGAGCTCCCGGAGCAGGGGCTGGACGATCTCGCCGGGCTCGATCTGCGCGGCGCGGTGGTCTTCTATCTCCGCGGCGCGCCGCGCGAGGTTCCTTCCACGGTCGCCGCCCACGCCCAGTCCACGGGCGAGCGCTGGGCGCGGCTCCGCGAGCGCGGCGCGATCGGAATGGTCACGATCTCCAACCCCAAGGCGCGTTCGATCCCCTGGGAGCGGGCCCGGCTGTCCCGCCTGGAGGAGGGTTTCGCGCTCGCCGATTCCACGCTCGACGAAAAGGGTGGGATGCGGTTTTCGATGTACTTCAATCCCGACCGGGCCGAGCGCCTCTTCCAGGGAACCGGACACACCTTCGCCGAGATGCTCCAGTTGGCGGATCAGAACCGGCCGCTCCCCCGCTTCACCCTCCCCTTCCGCATCCGCGCGCGCGTGCGGATGACGGCCCGGAACGCGGAGAGCCCCAACGTCGTCGGCGTGATCCCGGGTAGCGATCCCGCGCTCCGGGACGAATCGGTCGTGCTCACGGCGCACCTCGATCACCTGGGGATCGGGGCGCCGGTCGACGGGGACTCCATCTACAACGGAGCGATGGACAACGCGAGCGGCGTGGCGACGCTGATCGAGATCGCGCATGCCCTGCGCGGCGGGCCTCCGCCCCGGCGCTCGGTCGTGCTCCTCGCGCTGACCGCCGAGGAGGAGGGCCTTCTCGGGTCCAGCTGGTTCGCGGCGCACCCGCCCGCGGCCGTGGGCCGCATGGTGGCGAGCCTCAACCTCGACATGTTCCTGCCGATCGCGCCCCTTCGTTCCGTGATCGCGTACGGCGAGAGGGAATCGGATCTGGGGGACTGGTTCCGCGCCGTCGCGGATTCGGCGGGCTTGAAGGTGGAACCCGATCCCGAGCCCGCGCAGAACTACTTCATCCGGAGCGATCAGTACAGCCTGGTACGCGCCGGAGTGCCGTCGCTCTTCGCCGACATCGGCGCCGGAGGAGACTCGACGCTCGTACGGCGGTTCCAGCTGTGGCGCAAGAACCGCTACCACGCGCCGTCGGACGACACGCGCCAGCCGATCGATTTCCGGTCGGCCGACGATTTCAACCGGCTGCTCCTGCGCTTCACCCGGGACGTCGCGAATCGGCCGGAACGAGCGCGGTGGAAGGCCGACTCGTTCTTCCGGCGCTACCAGCGCGTTCCGAGCTAGAAGCCGGTCTCGCTCGCGACCACGAGCGTCGTGCGGAGCGGGGACAGGTTGACCGTGTTCTGGCCGCCGAGCAGCGACTTGGCCGCCTTGATCATCTCCCGGTCCCCGGAGATGACGGAGACCCCGACGAGGACGCCGGTCCCCGGGAAACGGGACGTCACTCCGCCTCCCCCGTTCACCATCCAGTTGTCGTAGTCGAGCTTGTAGGCGCTCTTGAAGAAGACCATGCCGCGCGGCAGGTAGGGCGTGAGCTCCACCGGCACGACGCCGGCCTGCTCCTCGGGGGGCCACTGCTGGTGGTCGCCGAAATACAGGTACACCGCCGCGCGCACGGCCTGGATGTCGGCGACGGCCTGGGCTGCGCGCACGTCGCGCATGAAGTTCATGTAGTTGGGGATGGCGATGGCCGCGAGGATGCCGACCACCGTCATGGCGACGGCGAGCTCGAGCATCGTCAGCCCCTTGGAGAATCCTCGGAGCACCCCTTCCGGCTCCTTCCCTGGCGATTGTCGGCGCTTCGTGCGACGGTGTTCCGCGCTCAACGTATCGGCGTCCGGGAGGGCGTTCTTGAAGGCGGGAAGCTGCTCGGGGGAGCGGTGTTGCCGCTTACGGGCCCATACGAAGGGGGCCGCCGCCCCCGGCGGCCCCAAGCCTCTTACGGAGGGGGGAATCCTCAACCGGCGCCTCCGCCGGCCCGGTGGGGGGTCCGTTGGGGCCCGGGAGGCCGGGAAGGCCCCCCGGGCGAAACGTCATGCTGGGCGGCCGCGCTAGATCGGCAGCCAATAGGTGATCTTGGCGAGCAGCGTGTTCTCGGGCTCGTTCCGGAACAGGGTGCGCGTCCCGAGGCCGTTCTCGAACCGGTTCGGATCGATCGAGAACATCGAACGGTCCTCGAAGCGCTCGCGGCTCTGCTTCCAGACGAGGAAGAAGGTGCTCCCCGGGCGGTACTGCCACCGGTAGACCACGTTCACGTTCATCGACGAGTAGCTGAAATCGTTGTCGCGGAAATCGTAGGGCGTCGTGGGGTTGTTGCTCGCGTCCACGTTGTGCCCGGCGTAGTTCACGAAGTCGTAGCTGTCGGCCCGCGCCAGCTCCCGCGCCCGGGAGTACTTGCCCACCGTCAGGAACGGCTCCGCGTAGATCTCGAGCGACTGGTTGCGCGTGAAGAGAACGCTGGATCGCAGCGTGACCGACGCCGTCTGCTGGTGAATGTCCCCGAAGATGTAGGAGATTCCCCCGATCCCCTGCCCGCCGAAGATCGAGACGGGGCGCTGGTCTAAGTACTGCGTGTCGTCGTAGCG
>DASSLZ010000351.1:0-6557 GCA_035689165.1 Candidatus Eiseniibacteriota bacterium
TCGAACGGTATCGGGATCAACAACGTGATCAGCTACTGGAAGGATTTCGACACGTCGGGTGCGGTGAACTCGACCGACCTGAACATCGTGACGACGCATCTGAACCACAATTGCACCTTCCCGCTGAATCCGTAGAAGATCGGCGGGGCTCTTTGGTGTAATGGCTTTGCAGAGCACGGCCGCTTGGAGGTCCTCCTCCGTAGCGGAGATCAAAGCGCCGAGCCCGGTCTCCCCCTCCAGTATTGACCGGATGCGGCGGGCGCCCTCGGGACACACGGATCGGTAACCGGCGAGGAGCGACGATACGCGAGATTCGACCGGCTTGAAAAAGGGCAGTGCCCCGGCGGGCGGCGCATGATGGCGCCGCCCGCCGTTGTTTTCGGTATACTGGGCCGGTGACCTGGACCCAGGCCGCCGATCCCGTGTATCCCAGAGCGAACGCATGAGCCCCCCGACCTCCATGACCCGATTCCTGCCCGCCTCCCTGCTCCTGGCGGCCCTGGCGGCCTTGTTCGCCGCCTCACCGGCGACGGCTCAGTACTTCTTCATCGACGTGAACGGGGACGGCCAGTGTGACGCCTCGGACGTCCTCGGCCCCGAGGTCTCCTCGGTCGACGTCTACCTGGACACCGCCCATGACGCCACCGGAGCTCCCGTCGCATGCCAGAACGGCGAGGAGGGGGAGAACGTCCTCACCATCTGCTCCTATACGTTCATCCTCGAGTGGGACGCCGCGGGGTCGGGCACTCTCTCCTACGGCCCCTGGTCGGACAACATGGGGTTCACGGTTCCGTCGGGCGGAAAGGAATCGGGGCGGATGCTGTGGCTGGCGCGGGCGGCACCCTACTTCCTGGCGCCGGGCCGGTACATGCTGGGATCGCTCAAGGTCAAGGTCACGGGCGCGCCCGTCCTGCGCTTCCTCTCCTCGACGCCACTCGACAACACGGCCATGACCTCCTTCGGGGCGCAGTGCGGCGGGCGGGATTACGACAACACGATGAAGCTCGGCTCCGACTTTCTCGACGCGCGCGGGACCTCTCCCGCCGACGAGGGCCCCCGCACCGTGTGGGGCACCGTCAAGAGGCTCTACCGGTAGACGTAGGCCAGCGCGAAGCCGATCTGCGCGACGAACATCATCACGTACATGTGGGTCCACGAAGGGTGGTTTTCCGTACGCGCGAGATCGTCGGGGCGGCGGAGCATGAGCCACGCGACGTAGCCGCCCCAGACCACGAGGAGCGCCGCCAGGCCGTCCAGGACCCACGGATTGCCCGTCAGGATGCCCCGGTGGAGCCCGTAGGGGATCAGGAGGAAGGGGAGCACCAGGAAGGGCGCCGTGAGCCATGCCGCGCGCCGGGGCCCCAGGATCACCGGCAGGGTACGGAAGCCCGCCGCCCGGTCCCCCCGGATGTCGGCGAAATCCTTGGTCGTGGTCGCGCCGAGGAGAAAGAGCCCGAAGACGAGCCCGATCGCCCAGGGCTCCGTCCGGCCGAAGTCCCGCACGCAGGACCATCCCGCCACCTTGAGGAGAACGCCCCGGGGCAGCGCGATCACCGCGTTGGCCAGGTAGGGGACCGCCTTCAGCCGGAACGGCGGTGCCGAGTACATCACCGTGAGGAGCGCCGCGGTCCCCGCGAGGAGCGTGCACTGCGGGCCCACGACGGACGCGAGGACGAACGCCCCCACGTACAGCCATCCCGCCAGCCGGATCGCCTCCCCGGGCTCCACGCGTCCCGAGGGGACCGGGCGGTCGGGCTTGTTGATCCGGTCCGCCTCGAGATCGGTCACCTGGTTCAGGGTGTTCGACGCCGCGTTCAGCACGGCGGCCATCAGGGTGCCGAGCGCGATCCGCGCCGCGGTCCAGGGCGTGAGGGGCACGGGAGGGAAGGCGCCCAGCGCGATCACGCTCCCCGTGAACATGCCGAGCGCGGGCGCGATCAGCGTGAAGGGGCGCGCGAGCTCCCAGTAGATCGCGGCGCGGGATGCGGCGGGACGGCCGCCGGGTGCGCCGCCGTCGCCCAGCGGTTCCGTCACGCTAGCGCAGGCCCAGCATCCGCCCGTCCATGTCCACGGGGCGCGCGATCCCGAACTTGGCGAGCACCGAGGGGGCGACGTCGTCGATGCGCGGCGCCTGCGCGTCCACCGGGCGGCTCGAGAAGAACACACCCTCGACCGTGGCGGGATCCACCGAGCAGTGGTCGGCGCTCCAGCGGCGCTCGTTCGGCTCGATGACGTTGGGCGGGATGCCGCCGAGCGAGGTCTGCCACGAGACGCGGTAGCCCTCTTCGAAGCCGACCACCAGGTCGGGCGCCTCGGGGAAGTAGGGCCCCTTGTAGAGCTCCTCGCGCGCGTAGACGTGGCGCACCACGCCCTCGCCGGTGTCGGGATCGCGCAGCGCGCCGAACTTCTCGACCAGCTCCTTCTTCAAGGCGTCGTACTCCGCTCCCGCGGGGACGATGCCGTGGCTCTCGCGCCCCTTCAAGTTCACGTAGATCTGGCCCAGCGCGAGCGCGTACGCGCGCGTCTTCGACCAGTCCACGTTGGGCCAGAAGGTGCCGCGCCCGAACAGGTCCTCGAGATTCCGGTCGCGCACGGGGTCCTGCCGCGAGAGGGTCATGTAGCCGTTCCGCACGAGCCAGGTGTTGATGTTCACCGCGCGCCGGAACGACGAGAAGCCGTGGTCGGAGACCACGAGCACCGTCGCGCGACCGCCCTGCCGCTGCGCGCGGCGGAGGAACAGCCCGACCAGCGAATCGCAGCGCATGTACGTGCGGTCGATCGAGCCGCCGTACTGCGCGGCCAGGCGCCGGTTGTACATCGGGTGCTTCGGGTCGATCAGCCGCCACATCATGTGCGACACCTTGTCGGTCGCCTGGAACACGGTGACGAAGAGGTCGGGATCCAGCCGGTCCATGGCGTCCAGCACCAGCGCGCGCTGGCGGTTGAAGGAGTAGTTCACGTCCTCCATGAAGACCTTCTCGTCGATCTTCTCCTCGTTCAGCGCCCAGGTGTCCTCGGGCCAGCCGAGCGTCTTGTAAAGACCCAGCCGGCGCGCGGCGTCGGCGCTGTAGCTGTTCGGCTTGGAGACCGGCACCGGCGGCCGGCGCGGGTCGAAGTTGATCGGCGAGAGATAGACGCGCAGCTCGGGCGAGGCCTCCATCACGTGGAAGCGGCCGATCCCGTTCACGGCCACCATGGGGGCGATCGTGAACCGGATCTTGTACCAGTCGCTCCACTCCCCCTGCCGCACCGTGCGCACCTGTCCCTGCAGCGAGATCCGCACGGCATTGGTGCCGCGCACGCGCTGGAATTCGATCGGGACCATGAGGTCGGGGATGCGCCCTTCGGTATCGCGTTGCGCGAAGGGATTGCGCGGCCCGTGCACCACCGAGCGGGCGCGGCCCGTGGCGTCCACCCGGATCCGGTCCACCTTGCCGCCCATCTCGGTGTCCCCGGCGTTCACGGCGTCGGTGGCGAAGTAGGAGAAGGTCCCCATGGTCCCGCGAATGTCCGGAACCCCAAGCCCCGACAGGAGTACCCCATTCTGTAGCTCCTCGGGGGGGAAGTCGATCGGCGCCTCCAGCACCACGGTTTTCACGCCGTGCTCCGAGGCGATCTTCCAGAAGGTCGTCCCTTGCCGGTTGTTGATGATCCGGGGCGCCCTCGTGGGCAGGAAGCCCATCGCGAACCGGCCCCGCTGGACCGTCACGGTCGAGAAGTCGGGGTAATAGGTCGCCGGGTTCCGGCGCAGGAAGTCGTAGATCCGGGTCTTCCCCGGGTTCATGCCCGTCGAGAAGGACGACCACGCCACGGGGGACTGTGCCGGATTGGTGGTCTCCAGGCGCCGCATGGCGCCGTGCTGCTTCATCCACGCCAGATTGGGGAGCTTCCCTTGGGCGATCAGCCGGTCCGCCACGTCCGGATCCATCCCGTCGAATCCCAGGATGTAGACGCGCTCGCGGGTCTGGGCCGGGGTGGGGGTGTCCGAAAT
This sequence comes from Candidatus Eiseniibacteriota bacterium, assembly GCA_035689165.1. GTDB lineage: Bacteria > Eisenbacteria > RBG-16-71-46 > SZUA-252 > SZUA-252 > DASQJL01. The sequence goes on from DASSLZ010000351.1 coordinate 3,992, forward strand.
CGTGATCCCTACGAGGATGGCGGTCGCGAGGAGGGCGAGGGGCGCGACGAACCCCGGGAATCGCATCGTTCGGAGCCTCGGATTATTGCCGGACGGGAGCAAGGTGGTAGATCGAAGCCTAGCACCCGCCTTCGCGGAGTGTCAAACCGGCCGCGCGGGAACCCTTTGGGCCGAAGCGCCTTGACCCCCCTCGCAAGCGGTTCCTATACTGCGGAAACGCCCGTGCGCCACGTTCCCGGCCCCCGAGGGTCCAAGCCCATCCGCGTCCTATCCGCTGGCTTCGCGGTCATACTCGTATTCGCCGCGGCCTCCCTGTGCCTGGCGCATGCGGTCGCGGCCCCGCTCGGCGGCGCCGGCCAGGCCGTGCGCACAGTGGCGCAGGACGCCCGCGGCGCCACGTTCGACGTGGTGCCGGGAGCGGCGCGGTTCGACAGCGTGAACGTCGGAGGCGCCCTGTACGAGCGGGTCACGCTGCCCGGCGCCGTCGTGCTCGAGACGCCCGGCAAGCCCGCGCTCCCGACGCTTTTCGTGTACGCGGCCGTGCCCGACGGCATGAGCCCGCGCCTCCGCGTGACGGCCGAGGATTGGTCCGATCGCCACGGCCTGTCGCCCCTTCCCGTCGCGCGGCAGAAGTTCCTCGCCGACACGCCCGACAAGGGCCCCGTCTCGGAGCTCACGACCGATCCCGATCCCGCCGTCTACCAGAGCGCCGGCGTCTATCCCGCCTCGTCCGCGGAGCTGGGCTCGGGCGCGCTCGTGGGGTCATGGTGGGTCGCGCCGATCCAGGTCCATGCGGTTCGATGGGACCCGCGGGCCGGCTCCTATCGCGTGCTCCGGAAGATGACGGTTCGGGTGGATTTCGTCCCCGCGAGCGACGGCGAGCTCGCGGCGCGGCCGGCGACGCGCCCCAACGCGCAGGCGCGCGCGTGGGACCGCGTGCAGCGCGGGCTGGTGCAGAACTACGAAGCCGCGCGCGCGTTTCCCAGGCGCCCGTCGCGGGCGGGGCCGCTGGGCACGGCACCGCTCGGATCGCTGCGCGCGGGCGGTTCGCGGTTCGCGGCGAACCCCGAGTGGAAGCTCTCGGTCGCGAACACCGGATGGGTCTCCGTCTCGTACGCCTCGCTCGTGGCGGGTGGCTTCCCCTCGGGGATCACCATTGCCGACGTCCGGGTCGAGGAGCGGGGCTATGACGATGCCGCCGACACGGCGACCGTGGCCGTGATCCCGGTCGAGCCGCGCGACAACAACGGGAACGGAATCTTCGACTCCGGCGACGCGGTCACGTTTTACGCGCGGAGCCTGCGCGATCGCGTCGGCGTGGGGAACATCGAGCTGCATTACTCGGACGTGAACGTCTACTGGCTGACCTGGGGAAGCACGCCGGCGCCGCGCCCCCTGCCGATCGCGGGAGACATGGCCGGCACGGCCCCCACGCCCACGTCGTTCCGCGACGTGATCCGGCTGGAAGAGGATCATGTCGCGAAGATGGCGCCCTACTTCGATCCCTTCGCGGCCAAGCCCGAGGCGATCGAGTACCTGTTCTGGACCAGCGGCGACGAGCCCGACCAGTTCACGACTCCGATTCCGTTCGTGGACCCCGACCCCGCGCAGCCGTTCCGGATCCGGGCGCGCTATCAGGGGCGGGGCACGAGCGGAATCGTTCATCATCTCGACGTCACGTTCCGCGGCTCCACGGGCGTCGTCGATACCCTCGCCGCCGGATTCGAGTTCGTGGACCAGGATGTCTGGCTGCTCGACACCGGGTTCACGATTCCCGGCTCGGACATCGGCTCCGGAACGAGCTCCTACCAGCACGTCGGCCAGCGACGTGGGGGTTTCGGCCAGCCGCTGGTCCCCGGGAGTTTTGCCTTCCTGGACGTGATCGAGGCGACCTATAGCCGGCTATACCATGCACGGAGCAATTACCTGCAGTTCACGAGCGGAGGCTCGGGCGGGCTGACCGAGATCCACGTCGATGGATTTACGGGAGCCACTCAGCCCAATGTCGAGGTCTACGACGTCACCGACCCGCTCGCGCCCGACTCGGTCGTCGGCGTGGTCGTGAGCGGGACGCCGGGCAATTGGCAGGCGTCGTTCCGGACGGATGCCAGCACGGGCGAGCGGAGGTTCGTCGCGCTCGTTCCCGGGGCCGAGGTGCAGCTCGCCCAGAATGCCGTGACGGCGGACGCCGCATCAAACCTGCGCCAGCCCGGCGCCTTCGGTCCGGCGAACATCGCCCGATCGATCCTGATCACCCCCACGGCGTTCCGGACCGAAGCCGATCGCCTCGCCAATTTCCGCCGGGCGCAAGGCTATGTCGTCGAAGTGGCGAACGTGGATGACGTGTACGACGAATTCAACGGCGGCATCAAATCGCCGCGCGCGATCCGCCGGTACCTGCGCCATGGCTGGCAGGCATGGACGCCGCAACCGTTCTACGTCCTGCTGGCTGGTGACGGCAGCCTGGACTACAAGAAACATATGGAGGAGACCAGCTTCGACTGGGTGCCCACCTATTTCAAGTTCTCGACCATCCCCGACAATCTCGGGCGCGAGCTCGTGGCCC
>DASSLZ010000352.1:0-15920 GCA_035689165.1 Candidatus Eiseniibacteriota bacterium
GTCGAACCAGCCGCAGCGGCGCGGCCGTCCCGTGGTCGCGCCGTATTCGTTCCCTTCCTCGCGGAGGAGATCGGCGATCGCGCCCGCAAGCTCGGAGGGGAAGGGACCGTTCCCGACGCGGGTGGCATACGCCTTCGCCACGCCGATCACCTCGTCGATCTGCGTGGGGCCGATGCCGACGCCCGTGCAGGCGCCGCCGGAGACCGCGCTGGACGAGGTGACGAACGGGTAAGTGCCGTGGTCCAGGTCGAGGTGCGTTCCCTGAGCCCCCTCGAGGAGGATCCGCTTGCCGGCCGCGACCGCTTCGGAAACCGCGAGGGAGACGTTGACCACCATCGGCCGGACCCGCTCGGCGTCCTTCTCCAGGCGGGCGAGCACCTGGTCGATCGGCTCGACCGGGGTGTCCTTCCCGATCAGTTTGAGCGTGCGCTCCCGGAGCATCCGGACCCGCTCCTCGCGGATCTCCGGCTCGAGGAGGTCGGCGACGCGAAGCCCCATGCGGGCCGCCTTGTCGGTGTAGGCCGGTCCGATGCCGCGGCCGGTGGTGCCGATGGCGGGTCCGGAGGCGCCCGACTCGTTGTGGCGCTCGGCCAGGCGGTGGTCGGGCAGGATGACGTGGGCCGAGCCGCTCACGAAGAGGCGCCCCTCGACCGAGATCCCCTGCTTCGCGACGGCGTTCCGCTCGTCTTCGAGGGCGGCCAGGTCCACGACGACGCCGTTGCCGATGTAGCAGACGGTCGAAGGACGGAGGATGCCGGAAGGGATCAGGTGCAGGACGAACGTCTTTCCGCCGGTGCAGACCGTGTGCCCCGCGTTCGGTCCGCCCTGGTAGCGCGCGACCACGTCCGCCTCTTCGCTCAAGAGGTCGACGATCTTCCCCTTGCCCTCGTCGCCCCACTGGGCGCCGACGATCACCCGGACGGACATCTGCTAGGCCTCCAAACGAAAAGACCGCGAGCGCGAGGCGCCGCGGCTAAGCTCCAGTCTCGACTGGCGGAAACCTACCAGAGCGGGCGGGGATTCGTCAAGACAGCGGCAGGTTGCCGGCCCGGCGGGTTTTCATAGACTCTATCGGGACAGTGTGTTATAATGTGACCGTTCTGCTTCAAAACCGGGGTCACTGCGGTATTTGTTCGCGCGTTCGACCGGGAGCGGTCCCCACCAAGCGCTGACGCTTCGGCTGGCCGGACTCTTCCTGCTGGACGCGACCGATTCGGTCCCTTCCTCATCAGGAGGAAATCCCCACCATGAAGCGCCCCTCCCGCCGTTCGCTGTTTCTTTCCGCCTCCCTCGTCCTCGCTGCGAGCGCCCTTTGGCTCACCGGATGCAGCAAGGATGGCGCGCCGGTCTTTGCACCCAAGCTGGGCTCCTCGGGCTCGAGTGACTTGTCCGTAGGCGTGGCCCGCCTGGATGATCCCGGCATTCGCGCCGCGATCGCCGCTCAGGACCGCGCCACTCCGGGCCTCCTGGGGAATGGCATTCTCGGCACCGGCGTCTCGGCTGACGCCGCCGGCAAAGCGTACATCGTCGTCTACACCGAGCGTGAGGGCGTCCGCGTGCCGGCCGAGATCGACGGCATCGCCACCCGCACGCTGGTCACCGGCAGGATCCTCCCGTACGCGCTTCAGATGGGGACCTCGACGGGCAACGACAACGAGTGCGCCTCCGGCACGCTCGGTGCGGTCGTAGTCAAGGGCGGGGTGGACTATTTCCTGTCGAACAATCACGTCTTCGCTCGCGAGAATGCGGCATCCAACGGCGAGCGGATCGACGCGCCCGGCCGGTATGACGGCAAGCCGAAGTGCGCGCAGACCCCGCAGATCGGCACCCTGGCCGCCTACCAGCCGATCAACTTCGGCGGGTCGAACACGGTGGACTGTGCGATCGCCCAGCCCGTCGCCGGCCTTTCGTACACGAACGCTTCGGCGGGCGGCTACACGCCGTCGCAGACCACCGTCGCTCCGTCGGTCGGACTGGCGGTCAAGAAGACGGGACGCACCTCCAAGCTCACGCACGACACGATCCGCGCGATCAACGTGACGATCACAGTGGGCTACAGCGCCGGCAACGCGGTCTTCACGGGCCAGATCCAGACGGGCGGTCAGTTCATCCGTTCCGGCGACTCCGGCTCGCTCGAAGTCACCGAGACCGGCAACAACCCGGTCGGCCTCTGCTTCGCCGGCTCGTCGCAGGCCTCCTTCGCGAATCCGATCGGCCCGGTGCTGCAGTCGCTGGGCGTCAGCATGAAGTAGACTCTCGAACGACCCCGGTGCGGGCGGAGCGCTCCGGCGCTTCGCCCGCTTTTTTTAGCGGTCTCCAGAACGAGGTGGACCATGAACACTCCCCGTTCCCGGCGGTGGTCCGCCGCCGCCCTGCTCCTCCTCGCGCTCGTCCTGGTCGGGACCTCCTGTACGCAGAAGATGCCCGATCCCCGGAACCCGTCGCGCCAGATCGCCCTGGGAGACACCATGAGAGAGAACCTGGTCCCGATCGAGGACGTGCTCCGCCGCCAAACGCCTTCGCTCATGACCATCAAGGGAGTGACCGGAACCGGCGAGGGGAGGGCGGATGGCAAGCCGGTCATCGTCGTCTACACCTCGCACATCACGCGCGAGGACCGGATCGCCATCCCCGGCAAGATCGAGGGTTACAAGGTCGAGGTGCGGGAAGTCGGGGACGTCACGGCGCCGCCGAAGTGATGTCTCAGGTCTCGGCGCCGTTCTTCCGGAAGATCTCGAGGAAGCGGGAGAGCGCCTCGTCCAGGCCGTCCACGACGGTCGCCTGGGGCAGCGCCTCGCGCAGCGCCGCCACCGGGCGGTAGAGCACCGGATAGTCGGCGTTCTGGAGCAGCGTCAGGTCGTTCAGGCTGTCCCCCATCCCGATCACCTTGAACCCCGCGCGGCGCATCCCCTCGATCACCATCGCCTTCCGCCCCCGGATCCGGAGCTTCCACCCCACGATGCGTCCGTGCGCGTCGGTCTCGAAGCGGTTGGCGAAGAGATTGAAGCCGCCCAGGTGCTCCACCAGCGGCTCCGCCATCTCGTGAAACGTGTCGGAGATGATCATGACCTGGCAGTGGCGCCGGATGCGGCGCAGGAACTCGCGGGAGCCCAGGTAGGGCTGGACCTCGTGCGCGGCCTTCTGGACCTTGGCCAGCGTGATCCCCGCCCGGTCCAGCGCGGTGACGCGCCGCTGCATCAGCTCCTCGAAGTCGGCGATGTCGCGCGTGGTGAGGTGGAGTTCGGGGATGCCGAACTCCTCCCCCAGGTGGGGCCAGATTTCGGGGGCGAGGACGCCTTCCAGGTCGATCGCGGCGATCATGAGGGCGGGAGTGTAGCGGCCGTGGCCGGCGGTGAGAAGGGCTCAGGAGGCCGGAGGCGCCCTTGGAGTGTGCGGGGGCGGTGCTGCCCGGCCGAAAAAGAGTGAGGGAGGCTTGTGAGGCCTCCCTCGAAGCTCCGGTGGTCTGTTTGGATTCGCCAGTCAGACCGGTCCGACACAGGCGAAACGGGTGCGACTAGCTACAGCCACCTCCGCTGATCCTACTGCCGATACCATCGTGCACTGGACCACCTCCTTTCCGCGTTGGGAAAATGCTCGGATATTCCGCGAATCGTGTCAACGGAAAGTCGAACGCCCGGGCGAAAAAATGGGGGGCCGGCCAAGGACAGGGCGAGAGCGCCGCCGAGGGCGGGTAAAGGATAGTCTACGGGCGGGTCTGCTCCAGGCCGGCGGGCAACTCGCCCCGGGGCGAGTTAATATATAACTTAACTTGCGCCGGCGCAAGTTGGCGGCGACGAGCCTCGGCCCGCCCGACCTCGGCCGTGGCAGGTTGCGCGGCACCGCTTGGGCAGGCACGGCCTCACCAACACGGCCGGGCAGCCTCGGCGGGCCGTCTAGGACGAGCTAGCGCTCGTGGCTCCTACACCCATCTTCCCCAGCAGCAGCCGGACGATCTCCTCCCCCACCGCCTCCTGCGCCTCGACCGTGGCCGCACCGATGTGCGGCGTGAGGACCACGTTCGGCAGCGAAAGAAGCGGCGAGCCCTTCGGAGGCTCCTCCGCGAACACGTCGAGGGCCGCGCCCGCCAGGGCGCCGCTCCGGAGCGCCTCCACGAGGGCCGCCTCGTCCACCAGCCCTCCGCGGGCTGCGTTCACGAGGACCGCGCCGCGCGGCATCCTGGAGATCTGGGCGGCGCCTACCATTCTTTTGGTCTGGGGAAGCATCGGCGCGTGCAGCGTGAGGATGTCGGCGCGCGGGAAGAGGTCCTCGAACGTGACCGGCTCGACCCCCAGCTCCCGCGCCTGCGCCGAGGAGACCACCGGGTCGAAGCCGATGACCTCCATCTCGAAGGCGCGCGCCCGGCGGGCGACGGCGCCGCCGATCTTCCCCAGCCCGACGATGGCCAGCGTCTTTCCCCGAAGCTCGCGCCCCTGGACCTTGTCGAAGCCGCCGCGGCGCACCGCGGCGTCCGCCTCGGGAATCCTCCGGAACAGGGCGAGGAGGAGACCGAACACCAGCTCGGCCACGGCCACCGCGTTCGCCCCGGGGACGTTCAGGACGCCGATCCCCCGCTCCGATGCGGCCGCCGTGTCGATGTTGTCGAGCCCGGCGCCGGCGCGCGCCACCCAGCGAAGCTGAGGTGCCGCCTCCAGGAGCCGCCTCGTCACCTTGGTGGCGCCCCGCACGACCCAGGCGTCGATGGTGGCCACCATCGGCAGGAGCTCCTCCTCCTTCTTGCCGCGGACCTCCTCGACCAGAAATCCAGGCGCGGCGCGGAGGAGGGCGATGGCCTGGGGAGAAAGAGGATCGCTGACGAGGACGCGGCGCTGGGTCATGGCGGCGGGAGTGTACACTACCCGCCCGTGGCCCCAAGACCCGCTTCGCCCGTCCCCGGAGCGCCCTCCGTCTCGATCGTACGCGCGACGCGCGACCACGCCGATCTCGCCCGCCAGGCCCTTACCGAGCTCCCTGAGCGCCCCGTCGACGAATCGGCGCTGCGCGAATTCCTGGACGACGAGCGCCGCTATCTCCTGCTCGCGGTCGAGAACGGCCTGGCGGTCGGGAGCCTGTACGGCTACGCGCTGCGGCAGCCCTACCGGGTCGAGCCGCAGTTCCTGCTCTATGCCCTGGACGTGCGGGAGGGATTTCGAAGGCGTGGGATCGGACGCGCGCTGGTGGAGCGATTCGGCGCCGAGGCCCGCGGTGCAGGGGCTTATGAAATGTGGGTGCTCACGTCCGCCTCAAACGAAGCTGGGATGCGCCTGTATGAGCGGTGCGGCATGCGACGGGAGAATCCGGACGACGTGATGTGGGTGCTGTCGCTGGAACCGACACGTGGACCCATGCGCTAGCGACTCCTCGACACACTTCCGTAGTACTCACTGACGTGATGCATCACATCGATGACCGGCATCTCCGCGCCTCGCCAGTAGGCCTTCCGTCCGACAATCAGGGCGACAAGCTCATCCTCGCTCCGTGAGTGTGCCGTCGCTTCTCCAGTAGTAGGCAGGTCCTCGGTTTGGAGACCAACTGCCGCCCTTTCTCCGATATTGATGAGGGCGTGTGCGAGCAGCAGGGCGATCCGGGACATGCGGACTCCCAACGCAACCGGCTTGTGTATCGCAGCTCGACTGGGGATGACTAGGAAACGGAGCTTACGACAGCCCCCTGCTCACGAAACGACCGCTGCGCGGCTTGCGCCGCCGTCCCCGGCTCCGCTTTCCAGCCGTGATCGATCAGCGCCGATTCGAATGCGCCGACCATCCGGAGGATGTCCCCCTCGTCGTACCAGCCGATGTGCCCCAGGCGGAAGATCTTCCCTTTGAGCTGATTCTGCCCGCCGGCGATCTTGACGCCGTAACGCTTCTCCATCGTCTTGACGACGGCGCCGCTGTCGATGCCGACCGGGGCGATCACGGCGGTCACGGCGTTGGAAGGCACCTCGGCCAGGAGCGATAGCCCGAGCGCCTGCGCGGCGGCCCGGGTCCCCCCGGCATTCCGGCGATGGCGCGCGAACACCCCCTCGCGCCCCTCGGCGGCCATCAGCTTCGCGGCGGCGTTGGCGGCGAGCACCAGCGTGATCGCCGGCGTGAAGGGCGTGTCCCCCTTCTCGAGATCGGCGCGGGCCTTCCGCAGGTCGAAGTAGAAGCGCGGCAGGCGGGCCTTCTCGGCGGCGGCCCACGCGCGTGGGCCGTACGACACGAACCCCAGCCCCGGCGGGATCATCAGCCCCTTCTGGGAGCCCCAGACCACGCCGTCCAGATCGGACGAATCGAAGTGGAGATCGTAAACGCCGTAGGAAGTCACGGCGTCGATGATCGTGAGCACGCCGCGCGAGCGGGCGGCGCGCGCGATCTCGTGCGCCGGAAAGAGCGCGCCGGTCGAGGTCTCGCTGTGGGTCAGGAAGAGCGCCTTGGCCTTGGGGTGTGCCGCGAGGGCCGATTCCGCTTCCTCGACGGTGGCCACACGCCCCCACTCGACGCTCACCTTGTGCGCCGTGATGCCGTAGGCCTCGCAGATCGTGGCCCAGCGGGCGCCGAACTTTCCGCCCTCGACGACGATCGCCTCGTCGCCCGGCGAGAGCACGTTGATCGCCGCGGCCTCCATGGCTCCCGTGCCGGAACAGGACAAGGTCAGCACGGGCTGCGCGGTGCCCAGGTGCTCCTGCATCAGGCGGGTCGCTTCCAGGAAGAGCTGACGGTATTCGTCGGTGCGGTGGTGGATGATGGGGCGGGCCATGGCCTCGAGCACCGCATGCGGCAGCTCGGTCGGGCCGGGCGTGAAGAGCACGCGCTTCATCACGTTTCCTCAGAAGCCGGAGTTCGCGCGGAGCGCGACGCCGGGCTCAATGGGCGTAGGTCTGGGCGGCCTTGGGCGCCGGCACCGGCGTCACTTCTTCCGCCGGACGGGCGACGATGCTCCGCGACTCGCCCGTGTTGAGCGCGATCTCCAGCACCTGGTCCATCGTCTCGACCAGCTTGAACTGGACCGCCTGCTTCAGATAGTCGGGCAGCTCTTTCAGATCCTTCTCGTTCTGCTTCGGAATGATGACCGTCTTCACGCCCGCGCGCGCCGCCGCGACGACCTTCTCGTTCAGGCCGCCGATCGGGAGCACGTTGCCGAGCAGGGTGATCTCCCCCGTCATGGCCACGTCGTCCCGCGTCGGAACGCCCGTGAGCGCCGAGACCAACGCGGTCGCCATCGTGATCCCCGCCGAGGGGCCGTCCTTGGGGATGGCGCCTTCCGGAAGGTGCACGTGGACGTCGATCTCCCGGTAGAAATTCTTCTCCAATCCGAGCGCCTGCGCCCGGGAGCGGATGTAGGTGAGCGCGGCCTGTCCCGATTCCCGCATCGTCTCGCCCAGCTTTCCCGTCATGCTGAGCCCGCCGCTGCCGGGGAGCACGCCTACCTCGACGGTGAGCACGTCGCCGCCGACCTCGGTCCAGGCGAGCCCGGTCGCCACGCCGATGCGCGAGCGCTTCTCGATCTGGCTGTCGAGGAACTTCGGCACGCCCAGGTACGACGCCACGTTGGCCGGAGTGACCCGGAACGTCCGCGCCTTCTTCTTGGACATGGCGATGGCCTTCTTCTTCGCGACCTTCCGGCAGATGGCGGCGATCTCGCGCTCGAGACTCCGCACGCCGGCTTCACGCGTGTAGCTGCCGATCACCTCGCGCAGCGCCTCGTCGGTGATCTTGAGATCGCTCTCCTCCAGCCCGTGCGCCTTGAGCTCCTTGGGGATCAGGAAGTCCTTCGCGATCCGGACCTTCTCGAATTCGAGGTAGCCCGGCAGCCGCACGATCTCCATGCGGTCGAGCAGCGCGGAGGGGATGGAGTACAGGCTGTTCGCCGTCGTGATGAACATGACCTGCGAGAGGTCGAGGTCCACCTCGAGGTAATGGTCGTTGAACGTGTGGTTCTGCTCGGGAGCCAGCACCTCGAGGAGCGCCGACGCCGGATCGCCCCGGAAATCGGTGCCCAGCTTGTCGATCTCGTCGAGGAGCATGACGGGATTGCGCGAGCCGGCCTTGCGCAGCGCCTGAACGATGCGTCCTGGCATGGACCCGATGTAGGTGCGGCGATGGCCGCGGATCTCCGCCTCGTCACGCACGCCGCCGAGCGACATGCGCGAGAACTTGCGCCCCAGCGCGCGCGCGATCGACTTCCCGAGGGAGGTCTTGCCCACGCCCGGAGGGCCGACGAAGCAGAGGATCGGGCCCTTCAACGACCCGGCCAGCTTCATCACCGCCAGATATTCGAGGATCCGCTCCTTCACCTTTTTCAGGCCGTAATGGTCCTCGTTCAGGATCTTCTCGACCGCAGCGATGTCCCCGTTGTCGTCGGTGAGGACGCTCCAGGGAAGGGCGACCAGCCAGTCGATGTAGTTGCGGACGACGGTGGCCTCGGGCGACATGAAGGACATCTTGCCGAGCTTGTCCAATTCCTTGATGGCCTTTTCGTGGACGTCCTTCGGCATCTTCGCCTTCTTGACTTGGGCAACCAGCTCCTCCACCTCGTTGGAGAACTCGTTGGCGTAGCCCAGCTCCTTGCGGATCGCCTTGAGCTGCTCGTTGAGATAGAACTCCTTCTGGTTCTTCGTGACCTGGCTCCGGACCTGGCCCTCGATCTTCCGCTCGAGCTTCAAGATCTCGAGCTCGCTCGCGAGCGTCTTGGAGAGCAGCCGGAAGCGCTCGAGGACGTCGTCCTCCTCGAGGATCGCCTGCTTCACGTTGACCTTGAGCAGGAGGTGCGACGCCACGGTGTAGGAGAGCAGCACCGGGTTCGTGATGTTGTTCGCGGTGGCGAGCACCTCGTCCGGCACGCGCCGGTTCAGGTGCACGTAGTCGTTGAAGGAGGCGAGGACGTTCCGCATCAGAGCCTCGAGCTGAGCGTCCTGCTTCACGTCGTCCTTGAGGATGCCCACGGCCGCCGACATCGAGTCCTTCTCCGAGAAGAACTTCTTCCCGCGCCCCCGGCAGATGCCTTCGACCAGCACGCGCATGGTCCCGTCCGGAAGACGGAAGAGCTGGAGCACGCGCACGACGGTCCCGACGCGGTAGAGGTCCTTGGAGGCCGGATCGGCCACCTCGGGGCGCTTCTGGGCGAGCACGAACACGACGCGGTCGCGCTGGACGGCCGCTTCGATGGCGTTCACCGACGCGTTCCGCCCCACCAGGAGCGGAATGGTCATGTAGGGATAGATCACCACGTCGCGAAGCGGGAGGAGCGGAATCTTGTCCCGGATCTCGAACACTTCGCCGTCACGCTCGATACGGATCATGAGGTTCCCTCGGTGCTGAAAACCGCCGCCAACCCGGGGCACGGGCCCGGGGCCAGCCGGCCGGAGTCGTGTTTCGGTACGGTTGCTACGGTCTTAGATGCCGCGGGGGCCGCGCCGCTTCGGCCCCGGCGCGGGGGGCTTCCTGCTTGCGAGTCTTACGCTTCCTTGCGCCGGCGGTCTCCGCGGAAGGCGAGGATCGGAGGCGTCTTCTTCTCGATGACTTCCCGGGTGATCGTGCACCCGACGACTTCCAGGCGCGACGGGATCTCGTACATGAGGTCCAGCATCGACTCTTCGAGCACGGCCCGGAGGCCGCGGGCGCCCGTGCCGCGCTTCAGCGCCAGCTCGGCGACCGCTTCGAGGCCATCCTCCGAGAACTCCAGCTTGACCCCTTCCATCTCGAAGAACTTCTGGTACTGCTTGGTGATCGCGTTCTTCGGCTTGGTCAGGATGTCCACCAGGGAGGACTTGCTGAGCGAATCCAGCGCGCCGATGACCGGGAGGCGGCCCACCAGCTCGGGAATGAGCCCGTAGCGGAGCAGATCCTCGGGCTCGACCAGGGAAAGCATCTCGCCCAGGTTCCGGTCCTTGCGGCTCTTGATGTCGGCGCCGAAGCCCATCGCCTTGTTGCTCACGCGCCGCTCGATGATCTTCTCCAAGCCCTCGAACGCGCCGCCGCAGATGAACAGGATGTCCTTGGTGTTCACCTCGATGTACTTCTGCTGGGGGTGCTTCCGGCCGCCCTGGGGCGGCACGTTGGCCACCGTGCCCTCGAGGATCTTCAAGAGCGCCTGCTGCACGCCCTCGCCCGAGACGTCGCGCGTGATCGAGGGGTTTTCGGACTTGCGCGAGATCTTGTCCAGCTCGTCGATGTAGACGATGCCGTGCTCCGCGTTCACCACGTTGAAGTCGGTGGCCTGGAGCAGGCGGACCAGGATGTTCTCCACGTCTTCCCCGACGTAGCCCGCCTCGGTGAGGCAGGTCGCGTCGACGATGGCGAAGGGGACCTTGAGGATCCGCGCGAGCGTGCGCGCCAGGAGCGTCTTCCCGGTGCCGGTCGGACCGACGAGGAGGATGTTCGACTTCTCCAGCTCGACGTCTTCGACGGCGCCGCCGGAGTAGATGCGCTTGTAGTGGTTGTAGACCGCGACCGAGAGCGTCTTCTTGGCGCGATCCTGCCCCACGACGTAATCGTCGAGGACCTTCTTGATCTCCGCCGGCTTCGGGAGCGAGCCCTTGGGAAGCCCCGCCGCATGATCGGTTTCGCCTTCGAGGATGTCGTTGCACAGCTTGACGCACTCACTGCAGATGTAGACCGACGGACCGGAGACGAGGCGGCTGACCTCGTCCTGGCCGCGGCCGCAGAAGCTGCAGCGGATCGGATGCGGCGAATGGACGCGCTTCTTCATGGGCTAGGTCTCTCGAGCCTGGTCAGCCGACGGGCACCGGCTCGGGCTTCTTCTCCTTGAGGTCCATTTTCGTGATCACCTTGTCCACGATGCGGTACGCCTTGGCTTCCTCCGCCGACATGAAGAAGTTGCGGTCGGTGTCCTTCTCGATCTTGGGAAGCGGCTGATCGGTGTGCCGCACGAGGATCTTGTTCAGCTCGGTGCGGAGCGTGAGGATTTCCTTGGTATAGATCTCGATGTCGGTCGCCTGCCCCTGGCTGCCGCCCAGAGGCTGGTGGATCATGATGCGCGAGTGCGGCAGCGCCGAGCGCTTGCCGTTCGCGCCGGCCGCGAGCAGGAGCGCCGCCATGCTGGCCGCCTGCCCCATGCAGATCGTCGCGACGTCCGGCTTGATGAACTGCATCGTGTCGTAGATCGCCAGCCCGGCCGACACCACGCCGCCCGGCGAGTTGATGTACAGGTTCACGTCGCGGTCCGGGTCTTCCGATTCTAAGAATAGGAGCTGCGCGATGACCAGGTTCGCCACGACGTCGTCGATCGGCGTCCCGATGAAGATGATCCTGTCCTTCAAGAGGCGCGAGAAGATGTCGTAGGCCCGCTCTCCGCGCCCGCTCTGCTCGACTACGATCGGCACCAGCGACATGTGCGGCTTCCTCCCTGGGACATCTCCGACGCCTTCCGGCCCGATGGACCAAACATCGGGAACAAGGCGCGTCATCTTAAGGCGTTACGATCAATGTTTTGGCTCGGGCCCGCTCCCGGAGGAGCGCCAGGGCCTTCCGTTCGGAAATGTGGGCCCGGACCCGGTCCCGCTGCCCTTCGTGGCGCAGGAGGCGCTCGGTCTCGGCCTCGTTCATCTCTCCCTCGGCGGCGGCGCGGATCGCCTGATCGATCTCCTCGTCGGAGACCTCCAGCTTCTCCACCCGCGCGAGCGCGTCGAGGAGCAGGTCCCGCTTGAGCCGCTTCTCGGCGTGCGGCCGGTATTCACCCCGGAACCGCTCCGCCTCTTCGTCTGAAAGCTCCCGGCCTTCGCGGTTTAGACGCTGCAGGAGGTCTTCCAGATACTCGGCGATCATCGATTCCGGCAGCTCGAAGGGGTTCTTCTCCACGAGCTGCGCGGCCAGCGCTTCGTCCTGCTCCCGATGGAGCGCGAGCCGCGACTCACCCTCCATATTGAGCCGAATGCGCGCGCGAAGCTCGGCCAAATCGCGCATGCCCGCCAGCTCGACGGCGAGCTGGTCGTTCAGCTCGCGGGGACGGCGCTCGCGTACCGCCTTCACCTGGACGGCGAAGGTCACGGTGCGCCCGCGCAGCTCCTCGTTGCCGAACTCCTGGGGATACTGCACGTCGAACGTGACGTGGTCGCCCGCCTTCCGGCCGACCAGGTGCTCCCGGAACTCCGGCAGGAGGCCCGAGGCGGAGAGCTCGATCTGCGCGTCCTTCTGTTCCGAGCGCCGGACCGGCTTTCCCTTGGCGTTCAGCCGGGCGTAGTCCACCAGGAGGGCGTCCCCCTCGCTCGCCGCCCGATCGACGTCCTCCCACTGCGCGGCGCGCTGCCGGAGATCCTCGAGGGCTTTCTCGACGGCCTCGTCGGGGACTTCGGTGTCGCGGGTCGGCAGCTCCAAACCCTCGTAGTTCTTAGGGGTTACGTCGGGCCGAACGTCCACCTTGGCCTCGTAGCTGAGCGGCTTCCCGCGATCGAAGGTGATCTTTCCGATCTCCGGGAAGGTGATCGGCTCGAGCTTGGATTCGCGCACGGCGGACTCGTAGGAGCGCTTGACCGCCCGCTCGAGCACGTCCTGCTCGAGGGAATGGCCGAACTGCAGCTCCAGGACGCTCCGGGGTACTTTCCCCTTTCGGAACCCCGGAACGGCGGCCTTGCGGCGGTAATCCTCGATCACCGCCTCGAAATCGGCGTCCAGCTCCTCCGCCGGTACCTCGATGGATAGCGTCTTCTGCCACACCCCGGTGTCTCGAACGTCGACCCTCAAACCGTCACTCCTGGTTAAGTGGTGCGAGAGGGGGGAGTTGAACCCCCACGAGTTGCCTCACGGGATCCTAAGTCCCGCGCGTCTGCCAGTTCCGCCACTCTCGCAAGCGGACTGTGCCTTTAGGTGCCCTAGATGGTAGCACCGAAGTGATTGGGCAACAAGCAGATTGGGCTTGGATCGGCCGCTCTCAGGCGCGGGCGCCCGGGACCACCGCTTCGACCACCCGGGCGACCACCTCGTAGCGGCCGAAGGAGGGCATGAGATAGGCCCCTTCGACCAGCGCGCGGGCTTCGACCAGGAGATCGAGGCACATTTCGATGCCGACATCGATCCCCCGGTCCCCGGCTTCCCGCATGGCCTTGCGGGCAGGGTCGGGAATCACGATCCCGGGCACCTCGTTGTGGAGGAATTCGGCGTGGCGGTGGCTCTGGAGCGGCAATAGCCCGAGAAGGACCGGGATCCGCGGCTTTTTTGCAGCCTCGAGGAAGCGCGTCAGGGTGGCAAGCTCGTACAGGGGCTGGGTCATGGCGAATTCGGCGCCCGCCTCCACCTTGGCGTGGAAGCGCTCCAGCTCCTGGTCGAAGTTCTCGGCCGAGGGGTTCACGGCGCAGCCGATCACGAAGCGTGTCGGCTCCCCGATCGAGTTGCCCCCCAGGTCCACCCCCGCGTTCAGCTGTCCGAGCACCCGGATCAGGCCGATCGAGTCCACGTCGAACACCGCGGTGGTGTTCGGGTAGTCCCCCGCGCGGGGCGGGTCGCCCGTCAGGGCGAGGATGTTCCGGATGCCGAGCGCGTGGGCGCCCATGAGATCCGACTGGATCCCCATGAGGTTCCGGTCGCGGCAGGTGAAGTGGAGGATCGTCTCGATCCCGACCTGGCTCTGGATCATCGTCGCGAGCGCGATCGAGGACATGCGCACGCGGGCCATCGGGCTGTCCGCCACGTTGATCATGTCCACGCCGGACGTCTTCAAGAGCGTGGCCCCCTCGATCATCTTCCGTGGCCGGATGCCGCGGGGCGGGTCCACCTCGACGCTCACGACGAACTCCCGCCGCGCGATCTTGGCGGCAAGGCGCGAGCGCTGCGCGGGATCGATGGAGGGCGCCGTTTCCTCGACGGTGGCGCGGGGGCGATCGCGGTCCCGGTCCCGCTCGACGGTGACGGTGCCGCGCGGAGCGTGCCGCTCGCGGGAGGAATCGTCCGCTCCGGCGTCGCGCCCTTCTGAGGGCACCGCCGCCGTGCCGGTCCCGCTCGGGCTCTCCCGCCTTCGCGCGAGAGCGTCGTGCATCCGCCGCACGTGCGCCGGGGTGGTGCCGCAGCAGCCGCCGATCAGCCGCGCGCCCGCCTCGGCGAAACGCACCGCGTAGTCGGCGAAGTACTCGGGCGAGGAGAGGTAGAGGAAGCGGCCGTTCACCAGGCGCGGCAATCCGGCGTTCGGCATCACCGCGATGGGACGGGTGCCCTTCCGCGCGTAGCGATCCACGATCTCGAGCAGCTCGTGGGGTCCCACGCTGCAGTTCGCGCCGATCACGTCCACCGCCTTGGCGGAGAGCGCGCGCACCGCGTCCTCGGGATAGGTGCCGTGCAGGGTGCGGCCGTCCTCGGTGTAGGTCATCTCCACCACCAGCGGCAGATCGGAGGTGACCGATCGCACGGCATCGACGGCGAGGAGCGCCTCGGAGAGGTCGGTCTGGGTCTCCACGATCAGGAGATCGACGCCTCCCTCGACCAGCCCCTCCGCCTGCTCACGGTAGGCGGCGAGGGCCTCGTCGCGCGGGATCGTCCCGAGCGGCGCCACCGGCTTTCCCAGCGGGCCGATCGCCCCCGCCACGAAAACCGGCTCCCCCACCTCTTCGCGCGCGTTCCGCGCGATCTGCGCGCCGGCGCGGTTCACCTGGCGCGGCGAGTCGGTCACGCCGTGCGCGGCGAGGCGGAATCGGTTCGCGCCGAACGTGTTCGTCTCGATCACCTCGGCACCCGCGCGGATGTACTCGCGATGGACCGACTGGATCAGGGCGGGCTCGACGAGGTTCAGCGCGTCGAAGGAGCGGTCGAAGGGGATCCCCTTGTCGTAGAGAAACGTCCCCATTGCCCCGTCGGCGAGCAGGATTCCCTCGGAGAGGCGCGCCAGGAACGGATGGCGGGCGCGGGCGCCGGGCTCTTCCACCATGCGAGGCATCGTACTATACTGCGCGGCTCATCGCTGGAAGCCAATTGGGGGGACCGTTTTGAATCTTCTCGTCTTCGTCAAGCAAGTACCCGACACGGAGACCCGCATTCAAATCCAGAATGGCCAGGTCGACGTCTCGAGCGTGAAGTGGATCGTGAACCCCTACGACGAATTCGCGATCGAGGAGGCGCTGCGGATCAAGGAGCGCCTGGGAGCGGGCAGGGTCACCGTCGCGAGCCTGGGGCCCGAGCGGGTGAAGGAAGCGATCAAGTACGGGTTGTCGCTGGGCGCGGACGAAGGGGTCTGGCTCAAGGGCGACGGCGTCGCCCTGGGCGATCCGGGCTCGGTCGCGACCGTGCTCGCGGCCGCCGCGAAGAAGATCGGCTTCGACCTGATCCTCACCGGAAAGCAGGGCGTGGACCAGGACTGGTCGCAGGTGGGCGTGATGCTGGCCGAGCGCCTCGACGTGCCGCACGTCTC
Organism: Candidatus Eiseniibacteriota bacterium; assembly: GCA_035689165.1. Taxonomy (GTDB): domain Bacteria; phylum Eisenbacteria; class RBG-16-71-46; order SZUA-252; family SZUA-252; genus DASQJL01. Next base: position 15,331 of record DASSLZ010000352.1, read on the forward strand.
GGTGGTCGTGACGTTGAACGTCGACGCGGGCGCCAAAAAAGGCACCGCGCATCGTGAAGTGGAAGGGGGCGCCGAGACGGTCGAGTTCGAGCTGCCCGCCGTGATCACGGCCCAGAAGGGGCTGAACGAGCCGCGGTACGCCTCGCTCAAGGGAATCATGGCCGTGAAGAAGAAGGTCATTCCCGAATGGACGCTCGGCGATCTCGGCGTCGATGCCGCGTCGGTGGGAGACGCCGCCGCGGGCGTCCGCATTCTCGAAGCCCTGCCGCCGCCCGCGCGCTCCGCGGGACGCGTGCTCGAGGGCGAGCCGGCCGATTCCGCGCGGGAGCTGGTGCGTCTCCTCCGCGAAGAAGCGAAGGCGATCTGATGGCCAACCCGGTGAAAGTCGCGGTCGTCGCGGAGACGAAGGGGGGCGCGGTCCGGAAGATCGCGCTGGAAATGCTGGCCGAGGCGCGGCGGCTGGCCGGCGAGGCGGGCGGCACGGTCGGCGCGGTAGTGATCGGACCCTGTTCCGCCGGCGAGGCGGAGCGCCTCGCGCAGCATGGCGCAGATCGTGTCGTGCACGTCACGGGCGCCGCACTGGAGACCTA
>DASSLZ010000353.1:0-2868 GCA_035689165.1 Candidatus Eiseniibacteriota bacterium
CGGCGTGGACCGCCTCCGCGCGGTCCTCGACCTTGCCGGCGGATTCACGCCCGAGGCCGACAGCACGGCCACGCGCGTGGAGCGGCCCGACGACGCTCCGCGCGACTCCGCCTTTCAGTCGCTCGCGGCGCGGAATCCCGACTTCCTCACGCCGGCCGACCGCGACTTCGTGGTCAGCAGCGCGCGCGAGCGGCGTGCCGTGTCGGCGAACGTGGGGGCGTTCCTCGCCCGGGGCGATCCGCGCGGCGACGTCACCCTGCACGACGGCGACCGGATCGTGGTCCCGCGCCGCGTGGCGCTGGTCTCGGTGCAAGGGGAGGTGCGCGCGCCGGGCTACGTGCCGTACGTGTCCGGCCGGGACGCCGGCGACTACGTGAAGGACGCCGGCGGCTTCACCTCCCGGGCGCGGAAGGGGCACATCCGCGTGACGCGCGCGGCGACCGGGGGCATGGTGAGCCTCTCCGAGACGGGGGAGCTCCGCCCCGGCGACGCCATCTGGGTCCCGGCCAAGCCGGAGCGCAGCACGTGGGCCAGCGTCCGCGACGTGCTGACCACGGCGGCGCAGGTGGCCACGATCTACCTGGTCGTTCGCGAGGCCACGAAGTGAAAGCGATCGAGCCCGCGTTCCGCGAGTCGCCGAACCCCTCGATGGGGGACCTGATGGGCGTCCTCCGCCGCCGGCGCCGCTTTCTCGCGCTGAACGTGGCGGCAACGACGCTGATCGCGCTGGTGATCGCGCTGCTCCTTCCCAAGTGGTACACCGGGCGCGCCGTCCTCCTGCCGCCTACCGAGGACGACCTCGGGTCGAGCGTCGTCTCGCAGCTCATGCCGCGCGGTCTCGGAAGCCTGCGCATGCCGGGCGCCCCCACGCTGGCCGACGTCTTCGTCGCGGTGCTGAAGAGCCGCACCGTCGCCGACCGGATCGTGCGCCGCTTCGACCTCGTCCATCGCTACGACGTTCCCGACGCCGAGAAAGCGGTGAAGGAGCTGGAGGGGCACGTCACGTTCCGGGTCGGGGACGAGGGGACGATCGCGATCCTGGCCGAGGACAAGGACCCGAAGACGGCGGCCGCCATGGCCAACGCCTACATCGAGGAGCTGGACCGCTTCAACAAGGAGACGCGCACCACCAGCGCCACGCGGACCCGCGCCTTCATCGAGCAGCGGTTGGAGGTGGCCAAGCGGGACCTCGCGGCGGCCGAGGACCTGCTTCGCGACTATCAGCAGAGGAAGAGGCTCCCTTCGCTCTCTCCGACCGATCGGAGCGACGCCGAGATGGGGGCGCAGCTCATGGCGCAGCGGACCGCGCTGGAGGTGAAGCTTCAAGTCCTGCGCCAGTCTCTGGCCGAGAACAGCGAAGAGGTCAGGCGCGTGCGCGAGGAGCTGGCCGCCGTCGACCGCCAGGTCGGGACCCTTCCCGCCGCGGGCCTCGACGTCGCGCGCCTCTACCGCGACGTGAAGGTGCAGGAGCAAGTCTTCGAGCTCTTGACCTCGCAGCTGGAGGAGGCGCGCATCCGCGAGACGCGCGACACCCCCACCGTGCAGGTGCTGGACCGCGCCGAGCCGCCGCTCCACAAGTCGCGCCCCAGGCGGTCGGTCATCGTGATCGCCGGGCTCCTGATCGGTCTCTTGGGAAGCGCCGCGGCGGCGCTCCTCCTGGAACGGCGCGCCGCGGGGTGACGTGCGGCGGCTGATCCGCGGGACCGCGCGGCTCCTGAACCGGGCGCGCGGGTATCACCCGGCGCGGATCGGCGGCGAGCGCTTCCGCACCGATCCGGACCACATCGGCTTCTGGCGCGACGTGAGCCGCGGCCGCTGGGAGCCGGCCACGTTCCGCTTCCTCGAGCAGTCCCTGCGTCCCGATTCCGTGTTCGCCGACGTCGGCGCGTGGATCGGGCCGACGACGCTCTTCGCGGCGCGCCGCTGCCGCCTCGTGTACGGCTTCGAGCCCGACCATGACGCCTACCGCTATCTCCTCTGGAACCTTCACCTGAACTCCCTGCCCAACGTCGTTCCCATGAACGCGGCCCTCGGCGCGGAGACCGGCATGCGGCCCCTGTACGTCGCCGGTGGGCGACAGGGAACGAGCCAGTCCTCGCTGCTCGCCGCCGCGGGCCAGCCCTCGATGCCTGTGTTCTCGATCGCGTGGCGGGACTGGCTGGAGATCGCCAAGCCCGGCCGGATCGACTGCATCAAGATGGACATCGAGGGGGGCGAGTTCGAGCTGCTCCCGGCGATGCGCGCCCAGCTCGAGGCGGAGCGTCCCGCGCTCCATCTGTCGCTGCACGCCGGACGCCTTCCGGAGCGCGAGCGGAAGGAGCGCCTCGACGGCGTGCTCGACCTTCTGCGCGTCTATCCCTCGTGGCGGAACGAAGCGGGGGAGCCGGTCACGCCGGAGGCGTTCGCTCGGGCCGCGCTCGACGGCGACTGCGTTCTGCTGCTGACGAACGGTTAGGCGCCCTCGGTGTACCGATCCTCGGCGGCCGGCTGCTCCCCAAGTCCACCTTGTCATCAGGCGCGCGCCATGTTCGAATGACGTCCTCCCCCAATGGCGTGGTCTTGCACGGGCCGCATTCCCGTCTCTTCGGCGCAGGTGAACGGAATGCCACGGATTCTTGGGATCGTCGTCGCCTCCCTGCTGACGCAGGCGCCCGCGCTGGCCTTGGCGTGGCCCTCGCCCCACACTCTCGGCGGCTACGCGTACGTCTCCCCAGCGCCCGGCTCCGCGCTCCATCACCCCGAGACCAACGTCATCGTCCGCCCCGGGGGGACCGTCGACCCGGCCACGCTCGCGAGCTCCACGATCCAGGCCTCCGGATCGGTGTCCGGCGCCCACCCCGGATTCCTCCGGCTCTCCGACGACGGACA
>DASSLZ010000354.1:0-12618 GCA_035689165.1 Candidatus Eiseniibacteriota bacterium
CGGTGCGTCGTTCAGGATTTGGAAGGCGGGAACGTCGCCTGGGAAAGCACCTGTCCGTCCATGAAGGTGATCACCTTTCCCTTGCTCCAGTAGAACCAGCTCTCCAGGGCCTTGTCCCCATCCTGGAACGTGCGCACCTCCTCGGGATACCCGTCCGAGGTGACCGTCTTCTTGAGCTGGTGCTTGGGGCCAAGACGCATATCGGCAGAATCGACCCATTTCTTGAGGTCGCTTCCGGTCCGCGCCTTGCCCTCGCTAAGCGCCTTGTAGATCGAGTATTCGGCGACCGATTCGGACTGCTTGTTCAGCTTGTTCAAGGAGTAGAAGAGGAATTGGTGCACGGAGGCGTCCTTGGGATCGATGGCGAGAGCACGCTTCAGATCGCTGACGGCGCCGTTGAAATCGCCGGCCTGGAACTTGGTCTGGCCGGACAGCGAGAGGAGATCCTTGCTGTTCGGGAACTCGGCCGTCGCCTCGTCCAGCGACTTGGCCGCGTCGGCGTACCGCGTCTGGTTCGCGAGGATCACCGAAGTGTTGTAGTAGGCGTTCTCGCGCATCGAGGCCGTGGCGGAATCCTTCGGCGCGTCGCGGAGCAGCTCCCGATACGCGACCACCGTGCTGTCCAGGGCCGCCTTGCGATTCGGGTCCTTCTCGTCCAGCTCTCTCGACCAGTTGAAATTGGCTTCGGCGATCCGCGCTTCGTACGTCAGCTTGCTGGCCGGGTCGTCCTCGATGGCTTTGTGGTAGGCCACGATCGCCTCGCTCCACTTGCCCGCCTTGAAGAGCCGGTTGGCGCGTCCCACCGCCGCGGCGCGCAGGTTGCGGCTGAGCTTCTCGTCGTTGGGCGCGAGCTTCAGTCCCGCCTTGGCCGCATCCATGGCGTCGTCGGTGTGGCCCATGATCTCGTACACGTAGGAGAGGTTCTTGTACGCGTCCACCGCGGTCGGATCCATGAGCGTGGCGAGGCGGAAATAGTAGGCGGCCTCCTCGACCTTGGAATCGCCCTCGTACTTGCCGAAGACGGTCGTGTCGGTGATGGCGACCTCGGGCGGCGCCGGCGCGATGAAGAGCCGCTTCGCGCCCTCCTGCTCTTCGGTTTCCGCCACCGTGCCGGCGCCCGACATGGCCTTCACCCCGCTGTTGTAGAGGCGGGACATGTAGGCCATCTGGTTGTTTCGCAGGTCCGCGGCCTTCTTCTCGTCCTTCTTCGCGGTCGCCGCCTGGATTCCCATCTGGAAGGCGGCGCCTGAGGCGGCGTACTGCCCGAGCTCGGCCCTCGCGATGCCAAGGAGGGAGTAGACCTGGAGGTTCTGCGGCTCCTGCTTCCGGGCGCACTCGAGCTGCGATGCCGCCTTGTCCCACACCTTCTGCTGTACGTACACCTTGCCGCTGGTGAAGCAGATGCCGGCGAGCGCGGGGACAGCCCCGGCGGCAACCAGGCCGGAGACGAGGAGCGCGGCAAGCGCGCGCGAGCGGATTCGAAGCATCGATTCCTCCACGATAGAAGACGGTCTTCCCGGGGGCCGTACGATCGTTAATACCCGGAGATGGGGTGTCCCGTTCCGGCGGTATCACGATTGAATCACAGCGGCGCGCCGTGTCAAGCCCCGTTCAGGCCGCCGCCAGGCGTCGGAGCCAGCCCACAACCAAAAGCGAATGAATCGCTTACAGCAGTTGATGGGGGTCCACGTCCACGGCCAGCCGGAGCCCTGGAAGCCGCTCGGTCCTGAGCTTCGGAAGAACCTCCTCCAGGACCGACCGGAGCGCCGGCCGGGAGTTGCCGCGGACCAGGACGTGCCACCGCTCCCGTCCCACCAGGCGCGCGAGCGGCTTGGGGGCCGGTCCCAGGATCTCCAGCGCGTCGGCCCCCTTCGCGCGCGCGAAGAGCTGCTTCACGCGCATCCCTCCTTTATAGACGCGCTCCGCCCCCTTGCCCGAGACCTCGACTTCGACGAGGTGGCCGAAGGGAGGGTAGGAGAGCTCGCGTCGCTCGCGCGCCTCGCGCGCATAGAAGATCTCGAAGTCCTGCGCCGCGGCCGCGCGCAGCGCGGGATGCTCGGGGTCGTACGACTGCATGATCACCTCGCCGGGCTGATCGCCGCGCCCCGCGCGCCCGGCGACCTGGGTCAGGAGCTGGAACGTACGCTCCGCCGCGCGGAAATCGGGGAGGTAGAGCTGCAGGTCGGCGACGATGACCCCCACGAGCGTCACGCCGGGGAAATCGAATCCCTTGGTCACCATCTGCGTGCCCAGGAGGAAATCGACCTGCCGCGCGCGGAATGCGCGCAGGATCGCCGCGGCCGACCCGCGCCGGCGCACCGCGTCCAGGTCGAGACGCGCGATCCGCGCTTCCGGGAAGAGCCGCGCCACCTCGCGCTCGATCTTCTGAATCCCGACGCCTCCGAACCAGAGGTCGGCGGCGCCGCAGGACGGGCAGGCGGAGGCCAGCCGGCGCGACGCGTTGCAGTAGTGGCAGCGCAGGATCGAGTCCTCCGCGTGCACCGTCAGCGGCACGTCGCAGTGCTCGCACCGGGCCACCTGGCCGCAGCCGCGACACTGGAGATAGGTCGAGTGGCCGCGCCGGTTCAGGAAAAGGATTCCCTGCTCCTTCCGCTCCAGGGTTCGCGCCATCGCTTCCAGGAGGGGCGGCGTGAGGTGCTTGGAGGAAGGCCCGTCGAGGGAGCGGACGCGATGCCGGAGATCGGCCAGGCGCACCGTCGCGAGCGGCCGCCCGTCGACCCGGTGCGGCAGGCGGAGCAGCGTGCAGTCGCCGCGCGAGGCGCGCGCGTAGCTCTCGAGGCTGGGGGTCGCGGAGGCGAGCACCGCGGTGATCGGAAGCCGCTGCGCCCGCACCAGCGCCACGTCGCGCGCGTGGTAGCGCGGCGCCTCGTCCTGCTTGTAGGCCCCGTCCTGTTCCTCGTCCACGACGATCAGGCGGAGGCGCGGCATCGGGAGGAACACCGCCGAGCGCGTTCCCACCACCACGTCCAGCTCGCCCGCGGCCGCGCTCCGCCAGACGTCCACGCGCTCGCGCGGGCGGAGGTCGCTGTGGTAGAGCGCCACGCGAACGCCCGCGCGCCGGAAGGCGTCGGCCGCCTGCGGCGCGAGCGCGATCTCGGGCACGAGCGCGAGGGCCTGCCCCCCGGCGCGAATCGCGGCGAGGGCGGCGTGGAGATAGACCGCGGTCTTGCCGCTTCCCGTGACGCCGTAGAGGAGGAACGCGCGGAATTCCTTCGCGGCGACCGAGGCCTCCAGGGCCTCGAGCGCCGCGCGCTGCTCCTGGTTCAGCGCGTCCCGCGATGGAGGCGGTCCGCCGTGCGCCGCGTCGTCGGCGTCGTCCGGCGCGCGCGGCGCGCGGCGCCGGAGCGCGGTGAGGGCGGGGGCCGCGGCCGCGAGCGTCTCGCCCAGGCCGGCGGCGTAGTAGTCGGCCACCCAGCGGCAGAGCGCGAGGATCTCCGGCGTGAGGATGAGGCGCGGTTCGGGAATGCCCAGGAGGGGGCGGACGGCGACGCCGGGCGGCGCTTCGGCCACCTCTTCGAGGACCGTCCCCCACAGGCGCCGGCGGCCGAGCGGAACCAGAACGCGCAGCCCCGGCTCCGGCGGCTCGCCGTCGGGAAGGGCGTAGACGTAGGTGTCGTTCTTGGGAATGGGGACGGCGACCCGCACGAGACGCATCGCGGGCGGATGGTACCACTCGCGCGGCGGCTCGCGGGCACGGCGGATGGGGCCGCCGGCGCGCGAAGCGCGGCCGGGACTACGCGCTCGAGGCGGGGCGCTCCGAGATCGCCTGGCCCAGGAGCTGGTTGATGCGCTCGACCAGCTTCCGCGGGCTGAACGGTTTCGTGATGTAGTCGTCGGCGCCGACGTCGAAGCCCATCTTCTGGTCGACGTTCCGGCCCTTCGCGGAGAGGAGGATGACGGGCACGTTCTTGGTGGCCGGATTCGATTTCACCGCGCGGCAGACTTCATAGCCGTCCAGCTTCGGCATCATGATGTCGAGCACGATGAGATCGGGCTTCTCGGAAGCGACGCGCTCCAGCGCCTGCTCCCCGTCGAGCGCCGTGACCACTTCGTAGCCTTCCATCCCGAGACTGAAGTCCAGGATGTGGACGATGTAGATCTCGTCGTCGACCACCAGGATCTTGCCTTTCGACATCCGACTCACCTCCTCCCAGACCGTTCTAGGGTGTCTATCGGCGGCTCATGCGGCTTCTGGAGCGTGAAACGCTTTCGTATCCTCCTGGGCGCCTGCCGTTTGCACGAATGCCTCCACGACCTTGGGATCGAACTGCGATCCCGCGCAGCGCCGCAGCTCCGCGATGGCGTCGTCGTGGGACATGGCCTGGCGGTAGGGACGTCCCAGGGTCATCGATTCGTAGGCGTCGAGCACCGCGATGATCCGCGCCCCGATCGGAATCTGTTCCCCCTTGAGTCCGCGCGGGTAGCCGCGCCCATCCAGGCGCTCGTGGTGCGCCATGATCAGCTCGGCCGCCCGGCTCTCGAACTCGATCGGCCGCACGATCTCCACCGTGCGCGCGGGGTGTTTCTCCACCTGCGCCCATGTCTCGGCGTCCAGCTGCCCCGGCTCGTGGAGTACCGGCGAGGGGATCTGCGCCATGCCGATGTCGTGGATGCTCGCCACGTAGGCCAGCACCCGCAGGTCGTCCTCGGAGAGTCCCAGGCGGCGCCCGATCGCCGCGGCGCGCGTCGCCATGGAGCCCGCCGTCAGCTTGAGCCGCGCGCGCCGGGCGTTGTCGATGATGGCCGCCATGGCACGGGCCGCCTCCTCGGCGCGGTCCGACGAGCTGTCCACCGCCTCGGCATGCTCCCAGGCCCGTGCCGCGCGGTCGGCCAGCGACGTGAGCAGCGCCTGGTCGTCCTCGGTGAACGGCGTGCAGGAGATCTTGTTGTTGATGTTGATCACGCCCACGACGCGCCCTTCGGCCTTGATCGGCACCGAAAGGCACGACTTGGTCTCGTACTGGTGGCTGTTCCGCCGCGTGAAGCGCGGATCCTCCTCCACGTCGGTCACGAGGAGGGGAACGCCGTGCTTGGCGACCCAGCCGGCGATGGAGTCCCCCATCTTGAGCCGCGTCCCCGCGACGACCTCTTCGCGGAGGCCGCGCGCCGCCTTGATGTAGAGCTCCTCGCGCTCCTCGTCCACCAGCATCAGCGAGGCGATCCGCGCGTGCATCACCTCGGCGATCATCTCCACCGTGAGGCGCGTGAGGTGGTCGGAGGCGGTGCGTCCCGAGTCCCACCCCGCGTGCGTGATCACGCCCGCGTCGCCCGGCGTCGCCGGGAGGGTGACCGTGAAGCTCGAGCCCTTCCCCGGCTCGCTCTCGGCGTGGATCTCGCCTCCATGCCACTCCACGATGCTCCGCGCGATCGAGAGCCCCAGCCCCACGCCCGGATGCTCGCGGGAGAGCGACCCGTCGATCTGGTAGAACTTGTCGAAGATCTTGTCCAGCTCCTCGCGCGGGATCCCGATGCCGGTGTCCTCGACCCGGATGCGCGCGACCCTTCCTTCGCCGAAGACCCGGATCCGCACCTTGCCGCCGCGCTCGGTGAACTTGATCGCGTTCTGCCCCAGGTTGAGCAGGATGCGCCGCACCAGGCTGCGGTCGGCCTCCACCACCACCTCGCGCGAGGGCGCCTCCACGTCCACGTCGACCCCGTCCTCCAGCGCCATCTCGTGGAGCAGCCCGGCCGACTCCTCCGCCACCTCGACCAGGTTGAACGGCTCGCGATGCATGCGGAAGCGCCCCGACTCCAGCTGCGAGAGCTCGAGGATCGATTCGATGAGCCGCTTCAGCTTCTGGCTCTGCTCGTGGATCACGCCCAGGAATTCCCGCTGCATGCCGACGTTCGGGGTGCCCACGTTCTCGAGGAGCGCCTCGGCATAGGAGAGGATGTGGGTCAGCGGCGTGCGCAGCTCGTGGCTCACGATCGACACGAAGGAGCTCTTGAGATCGTTCAGCTCCTCGGCGCGCTCGGTAGCCTCCTCCAGCTGGCGCATGCTCTCGTGCAGGCGCTCGTACAGCTCCGAGTTCTGGAGCGCGACCACGGCGTGGGTGGCGAGGATTTCCAGGGTCTCGACGATCTCCTTGCTCGGGCGACGCCGGTCCACGGGGTCGTCCACGGAGAGATAGCCGATCACGGTGCCGTCCTTGGTGCGGAGCGGAACGAAGAGCACGTCCTGCGCGTTCCACTCCCCCGCTTTCCGCTCGCCGAGGTCGGGCGTGAACCCGTCCTCGTCGCGCTCGCCCCAGAACTTCGCCTCATGGCCAATGAAGAAGGAGCGCCCGATCCGGAACTTGTCTTGCAACCAGCTCTCGAACTGCGCGCGCGGGACCGGCTTCTGCTCCAGCTTCATCACGGCCTCGCGGTCGAGACCCGCGAAGGCCCGCGCCTCGAAGCAGTCGCCGCGCGGGTTCAGAACGCGGAGCAGGACGATCTTGAATCCCGCCGCGTCGGCGACGGCGTGGACGATCTCGTGGAGCACCTTGTCGAGCGTCAGGTTGGAATTGATGCTCGTCGCGATCTCGAGCACCTTCTTGAGCCGCGCCGCGCGCTTCCGGCTGGAGAGGAGCTCGTTCCGGTAGAGCGTGGCCATGTCGTCGGCGGCGCGCGTCAGCTGCTCGTTCCGCGCGAGCGCCGACTCGTAGGACGCGCGGGCCTCTTTGAGCTCGCGACGGAGGGAGCGGCGGCGCCCGAGCGCCTCGAAGAGGAGGAGGGCGGTGGCCGCGAGAGCCCAGAGCAGCTCAACCGAGCGCATCGGGCCTCCAGGACGCGGGCTCGCGGCGCGCTTCGGACGCGCGCCCCTTCGCGTCGGGCGCGGCTTCCTCGGCGAGCAGGCGCGCGAACTCCTCGACCACGCGCGGATCGAACTGGGTTCCTCCGCAGCGGCGGATCTCGGCGATCGCTTCCGCCTCGCCCACCGGCTCGCGGTAGGGCCTGCCCGCCGTCATCGACTCCCAGGCATCCACCACGGCCAGCACGCGCGCGGCCAGCGGGATCTGGTCGCCGGCCAGCCCGCGCGGGTAGCCGCGCCCGTCCCAGTGCTCGTGGTGCCCCAGGATGATCTCGTTCACCTTGGACGTGAGCTCGATCGGCCGGAGCATCTGGACGCCAGCCTGCGGGTGTCCCTCGACGTCGCGCCGCTCCTCCGGCGACCAGCGACGCGCCGAGAGGAGGAGCCCGTCGTCGATCTCCAGCATGCCCACGTCGTGCACGCGCGCCACGTAGCCAAGCACTTCCGCGTCCTCGGCCGAGAGCCCCACCCGCCGCCCGAGCTCCACCGCCAGCTTGAAGGCGCGGCGGCTTCCGGGGAGGAGGTGCGTCCGGCGCGCGCGCAGGATGGCGCGGATGGTGCGGAGCGTGGCTTCGAGCGTCTCGGGCGAGACGTCGCCGCGGACGCGATCCACGGCCGCCGCCACGCGCTTGACGACCGCCGCGAGAAGACCGAGATCGTCCGCGTCGAACTCCAGCCCGTTCCGCTTGTTGTTCACGTTCACGACGCCGACGGTTTCCCCCGCAAGGCGGAGCGGCACGCAGAGGAGCGACTTCGTCTCGTACTGCGGGTGGTTCATCTTCCGGAACCGGCGGTCGGTTTCGATGTCGGCGACCAGCAGATTCTCGGAGGTCCGCGCGACCCACCCCGCGATTGAATCGCCCGCGCGGACCCGGGTGCGGGCCACGGTGTCGGCGTCGAGGCCGTGCGCGGCGTGGATCGCCATCTCCGATCCGTCCTCGCTGAAGAACAGGACCGAGACGATGCCGGCGTCCATGACCTCCGCGATCATCTCGACGGAGACCTGGAGCAGGTTTCGAAGCTCGGGCTGCTCGAACAGCGGCGTGAGCGACTGGATGAGCGCGCGGAACCCCTGCTGCTCCCGCGGCAGGTCCACGAGGAAGCGGCTTCCGTGTCCCACCTCGCTCTCCACCGTGACGGCTCCGCCGTGGAGCTGCACGACGCGCTTGACGATGGCCAGGCCGAGGCCGGTGCCGGCGACGCGCTCGCCCCCCTCGGGCTCGACGCGGTAGAAGCGGTCGAAGACCCGCGCGATCTGATCCTTGGCGATGCCGGGCCCCTGGTCCTCCACGCCGATCCGGATCCGGTCCCCCTGCCCGAAGGCGGAGACGGTGATGGCGCTCCCTTCGCGCGAGAACTTGACGGCGTTGTGGATCAGGTTCACGAGCACCTGCTTCAGGAGATCGGGATCGGCCTCGATCGGCGGGAGCGCGGGTTCGAGGGAGAGCCTGAGGCGCAGGCCGCGCTGGCGAAGCCCCGGCTCCACGGTGGGCGCGACCTCCTCGATCAGCTTGGCCAGCGAAACCAGAACGGTGTTCAAGCGGCGCCGTCCCGAGTCCATCCGGCTCAGGTCGAGCACGTCGTTCACCATGCGGGAGAGGCGGTCGCACTCCTCGTCGATGATGCCGAGGAAGCGCTTGTGGAGGGGGAAGCTCGCGGCGTCGGCGTTGTCGAGCAGGGTCTCGGTGTAGGCCTTGATCGCCGTGAGCGGCGTGCGGAGCTCGTGGCTCACGATGGAGATCAGGTCCGACTTGGCCTCGTCGATCCGCTGCAGCGCGGCGCGCGCCTCTTCCAGCTGGCGCGTCTTGGTCTCGATCTCGGCGCGCGCGCGCAGCCGGTCGAGGGCCAGCCCGATCTGGTCGGCCAGGTAGCGGAGCGCGCGGCGACGGCGGTCGGTCAGCGTGACGCTGCGGCGGAAGCCCAGCACGGCCACGCCGAGGAGGGCCGTCCCGACCACGATCGGAACGCCGATGACGCTCTCGAAGGAGCCGTCGCGCCAGGGGATCGCGTTCTCGGACGCGGTCGCGGGTGGCGGGGTCTCCACGACCAGGGCCTCGCGCCGCAGCACCCGCTCGAGGAAGGCGTTCGATCGCGGCGCGTAGCGCGCGTGGCCGACGGGCGCCCGCTCGCCGCGCTCGAAGGCGTCGCCTTTCATCTCGCCGGTCTCGTAGTCCAGGAGGAAGAGGGCGAAGCCGTCCGCGCGGGCGATCTCGAGGACGTGCTGGGCGAGGGCGTTCACCAGTCCGCGGGTGTCGAACGCGGACTGCGCCGCGAAGGCGAGGCTGGCGAGGCTGCCGAGGAGGCGGCCGCGTCCCTGGCCCCCTTCGGAGATCATGGCGCCCCGCCCCCGCGCGATCCGTCGGCCGGAGGGTCGGGAGCGGCCGGAACCGCGGGAGAGCCGTCACTCCGGCGATCGAAGACGATGACGCTCCCCTTGACCGCTTTGCCGACCTTCTTCAGATCCTTCGCGCGGTCGCTCACTTGCGCGCTGTGCTGGATCTCGACCCCGACGTTCATGACGCCCAGGATCGTGATCGAGAGGATGTCGAAGTCGCGCCAGCCGCCCTGGCGGCTGGAGAGGACGGTGATCTGGCGGCGCTCGCGATCCAGCGGGTCGTACTGCTCCGGCACGCGGGCGTCGAAGTCGGCCTTGACCGCCTCGGCGATCGCGCGCGCCCGCGCAGGCACGGTGATGATCACGAAGTCGTCGCCGCCGATGTGCCCCACGAAGTCGCCCTCGCCGCCGTGCTGGCGGACCTGTTCTTGAAGCAGGGCCGCCGTGAAGCGGATCAGCGCGTCGCCGCGGGCGTAGCCATAGTAGTCGTTGAACGCCTTGAAGGCGTCGAGATCGAGATGCAGGAAGGCGAACTTCTCCCCGGCGCCGATCCGGCGATTGAGCTCGGTCTCGATGAGCACGTTGCCCGGAAGCCCCGTGAGCGCGTTCGACGAGAGCTGCGCACGGCGCGTCTTCAGCTGGTTGCGAACGCGGAAGAGAAGCTCCTGCTGCTCCCACGGCTTGGTCAGATAGTCGTCGGCGTAGAGCTCGAGGCCGCGCAGCCGGTCGTCCACGGTGGACTTCGCCGTGAGGAAGATGATCGGAATGCGGCTCGTGAGCGGGTTGGACTTGAGGCGGCGGCAGACCTCGAATCCATCCATGCCCGGCATCATGACGTCGAGCAGGATCAGCTCCGGCGGCTCGCGCATGACTTCCGCCAGCCCCTTCACGCCGTCCTCGGCGGTGCGCACTTCGTAGCGCGCGTCCTTCGCCTCCCGGAGCTGGCGCTCCAGGATGAAGCGCAGGCGCGGCTCGTCTTCGATGACCAGGATGCGGCCGGATTCGGCCGGCGACGGCTCCGTCACGAAACCTCCGTTCGCTCGCGATGTAGGCGGAACTCGGCTTGCGTCTTGGAATTAATCGGTGGCGAAGCGGCGGATCTTGAGTGGGTTTACGGGGTGGGGCGTTCTAAGTAACGGCCCGGAGGGTGATTCGCCGGGCGCCGGCGCCCGCTCGCGGCGCCGGACCCGGAAGATCGCTGTCAGGGGAAGGTTACACGGGGCTCGCGCACGCGCGGCACTTGCGCGCCGAGGCGGCGATGATCTCCTTGCACTCGGGACACTCCTTGGTCGGCGGTCCGGCCTCCGGCTTCAGGAGCGCCTTGGTGATCATGAAGACCACGAAGGCGATGATCACGAAGTCGATGAGGTTTCCGAGGAACGCTCCATACGTGATCGCGTTCGCGGGGGTCCCGTCGGGCTTTACCGAGAGCACCCACTTCTGCTCGCGCCAGGCTCCGCCGGGAATCATGAGTCCGATGACCGGCATCAGGATGTCCCCTACGAGCGAGCTGACCACCTTGCCGACGGCCGCGCCGATGATGACGCCGATCGCCAGCGCCAGCGCGTTGGTCTGCAGCAGGAACTTACGGAATTCGGTGAGCATGTCCCCTCCTCCATGAGAATGATGAGACGCGCGGCATTGTGCGGCTGGATCGGGGAGGGTGCAAGGGTCTATGCCGGAAACGAATCCAGGTTGGGCACCGCGGATACCGTGACCGGGCTGACGCGGCCGGCCGTGAGCGCGGCCCAGCCGGCGTAGGCGATCATCGCTCCGTTGTCGCGACACAAAGGCGGCGACGGGAAGAGCGCCGGAATGCCGCGCGAGGCGGCGAGCGTCGCGGCGTCCCGGCGAAGCCGCGTGTTGCAGGCGCAGCCGCCCGCGATCGCGAGCGCGCGCGCGGGGTAACGATCCAGCGCCAGCGATAGCCGTTCGATGAGGGCGGTCACGATGGCGCGCTCCGCCGAGGCGGCGATGTCGCGCTCGCGCGCCGGCGGGATCGGATCGGGCTCCTTCTCCACGAGCAGCTTCACCGCGGTCTTGAGCCCGCTCATGCTCACGTCCAGGGTGTCAGCCCCGAGGCGGGCCACGGGAAATGCGATCGCGTCGGGGTTCCCCTCGCGAGCCAAGCGGTCCACCTCCGGGCCGCCCGGATACGGCAGCCCGAGGAGCTTCCCCACCTTGTCGAACGCCTCCCCCGCCGCGTCGTCGCGCGTCGAGCCCAGGCGAACGGCGCGGCCGCGCTCCGGCACGTGATAGATCTCGGTGTGTCCGCCCGAAGCCACCATTCCGAGGTAGGGAAACGGAAGGTCGTTCTCGAGCGCCGGCGACAGGAGGTGGGCCTCGACATGATTCACGGCGGCGAGCGGGATCCCGCGTGCCATCGAGAGCCCCTTCGCGAACTCCAGCCCCACCAGGAGCGAACCCACGAGCCCGGGGCCCGCGGTGGCGGCCACACCGTGGATGTCGGCCAAGCTCAGACCCGTCTTCGCGAGAAGCTCGTCCAGGATCTTGGGAAGGAGCGTGATGTGCGCGCGCGAGGCCAGCTCGGGGACGACGCCACCGTACTCAGCGTGCACGTCCTGCGCGCGGACGACGTGGCCGAGCAGGCGGCCATCCTCGACGATGCCGGCGCCGGTGTCGTCACAGGAGGTTTCGATTCCGAGGACACGCATCGGGTGATTCTAGCAGGACGCCGGCGAGCCATGCGGCTGCCTACTGGAGCGAACGGTTGACGTTGAGCGCCGCCGCGACGAAGAGAACGGAGATCGTGAGCATCCCGATCGCAAAGAGCCGCGCGTCCGTCCTCCCATTTCGATAGAGCGACAGCGAATCGACCGATGCGAGGGGAATGGTGACGGGCGCCCTGTGATCGGCGCGCATCGTCCCGTGAAGGGTGTCCGCTCGCACCTCGGGATGCTGGACCAGCAGCACCGACCCGCCGGCACCAACCCTGGCGTAGTCGGGCTTGCTGTCGCGCAGGGTGTCCGCGATGCGTTCGCGCTGGACCGGCTGCCAGTGGGCACAGCCGACTTCACTCAGGAGGGCGAGAAGCAGGAATACGCTCGCGGCAGCAGGGGTGCGATGGCGCGATGCTGAACGAGACGCGGCCTTCATGGAACCACCCGATCCGGCGGGGGAACTACCGTACAGCTTGCTCTTACCGCGCCCCGAACGTCAACGGGCCGGGACCTGGCGGGCGCGCGAACTCCAGAGGCAGGCGGCGAAGACGAGGACCGGGATGGAAGGCGCCGTAGACCAGCAGGGCGCCCATCACCAGGCGCCGAAGATGGATCGAAGTGTTTCCGCCGGCGTGAATGCGGCCGTGACCATGGTGCAGGTGAGCGCGCCGGAGAACAGCATGATCCACTTGATCGCCGAATCCCAGGACATGGCGAGCCTCCGAGCGTGGAAGGGGCCGGGCCGCTCAGGACGCGGGGCGGCTAGGCGATCGGATCCGCCGAGTCGG
>DASSLZ010000355.1:0-2220 GCA_035689165.1 Candidatus Eiseniibacteriota bacterium
AGCCGTGGCTGATCACCTCGTGCGAGTACGACTCGCGCGTCATCGCGTCGGCCTCGGGCCGCTCCGGCGCGCGGCGTCCGGAGAAGCGCGTCACCGCCAGGTCGAAACTCCCCCAGAAGAAATGCACGGGGCTGCACTTGCCCACGAAATCGCAGCGGAAGCTCTGGAAGACCGGCTTGATCGAGAGGAGCGCGCGCAGGAACGCGTTCGCGCAGACCGGGTCGTAGGCGTGATGGGTCTCGTCCTCGGTGAAGCGGATCGGGTCGGGGATCTCGACCGGCATCGGCCAGATCCGCACGTCGATGCCCAGCCCGTGCAGGGTGTCCATGAGCAGGCGGTAGAACGCGGCCACGGAGCGCGGCTCCAGCCGGATCGTCCGCACGGACCCGTCCGAGACCTCGATCAACAGCTGATGGGCCACGAGGTCGAATGTGATCGTGAAGGTCCGCTCCCCCGCGGTCATGGTCGGCGTGGCCAGGCCCCGCGGCGTGACCTGGAAGGCGATGTTCCAGAAGTGGTTCATCCGCGGCGTGAGGGCCAGGCAGATCTTCCCCGCGATCTGGGTCCACATGTGGAGCGTGGCGTAAGTGTCGCGCCAGCGATCCAGGGGTAGGGCGGGCCACTCCGATGCCGTGCGCGTCATGCGCATACGATACACTGCCGCGCATGGCGGAAGGAAAGGCGGAAGGCGCGCCCGAGCGGATCGACACGGTCGTGATCGGCGCCGGCCAGGCCGGCCTTGCGGCAAGCTGGTGCCTGACCCGGCGCGGGATCGAGCACGTGGTTCTGGAGCGCGGACGCGTCGGCGAGACCTGGCGGTCGGAGCGCTGGGACGGCTTCTACCTCAACACGCCGAACTGGACGCTGCAGCTCCCCGGCTTCCCCTACAACGGCCCCGATCCGGACGCCTTCGCGTCGCTTCGGGAGACGATCACGTACCTCGAACGCTACGCGAAGAGCTTCGGCGCCCCTGTCCGGGAGCGGACGCCGGTGGAGCGCGTGCGCCGCGATGGGGGCGGGCCCTTCCTGGTGGAAACGTCCGCCGGATCCCTATCCGCGCGCCGGGTGATCGTGGCCGCCGGCGCCTACCAACGCCCCACGCCGACGCCCCTCGCCCGCCGGCTCCCGCCGGAGATCGCGAGCCTCCATACCAGCGAGTACCGCAGGCCGTCCCAGCTCCCCGGAGGGGCCGTCGCGATCATCGGCAGCGGCCAGTCCGGCTGCCAGATCGCCGAGGAGCTGCTTCTGGCGGGGCGGAGGGTCTACCTCGCCGTCGGCCGCTGTCCCTGGCTTCCGCGCCGCTACCGCGGCCGCGAGCTGATGCGCTGGATGATCGACGCGGGGCTCGCCGATCAGACCGTGGACACGCTCCCTTCCCCGGCGGCTCGACTGGGATGCAACGTTCCCGTATCCGGGAATGAGGGCGGCCATGACTGCAACCCGCGGTGGCTCGCGCGCCACGGCGCGGTGCTCATGGGGCGGGTCGAAGCGATCGAGGGAACCCTGCTTCGTCTAGGCGAAGGGCTGGGCCAGAACCTGGCGGCCGGCGACGAGTTCGTCGCGGGCTTCCGAAAACTGGCCGACGGCGTCGCCGCCGCGTCCCATCTGGAGCTGCCCGATCCCGAGCCGGTCGACGAGCCGGTGGCGTCCCCGGAGCTCCGCGAGCTCGACTTGCGCGAGGCCGGCGTCGCCGCCGTGATCTGGGCGAACGGATTCCGGCCGGACCACGCCTGGATCGATGGGGTCGAGCACGACGCGCAAGGATGGCCAGTTCACGAGCGCGGCGTCTCGCCGGTGCCCGGGCTCTACTTCGTGGGTCTCCACTGGCTGCACAAACGGAAGTCCGCGTTGCTGATGGGGGTGGGAGAGGACGCCGAGCACGTTGTAACGACTCTAGCAAATAACTAAATTGCTTGGTGTTACGGAGACATATTCATCTGAAATGTAGACCCACCCGCCTGCCCGCCATTCCCCTATCCTCTTAGGGCAGCCCGCAGCACCGGCCGCATTGGAAATGCCGCAGCTGGTTCACGCAAGGAGCCCCCGCCATGGACATCTTGGCCTCGCCCAGGCGCCCTCATACATCGTTCGCTGGAGCTTTGCTCGCCGTCGTATCGCTGGTCCTTCTCCCGGTCCCGTCCGCCACCGCGTTCTCCATCCCCCCCAATACCTGGGTCGCTCAGAAAGCGCCCACGCAGGTCCTGCCCTCCGGACTTGCGG
>DASSLZ010000356.1:0-5801 GCA_035689165.1 Candidatus Eiseniibacteriota bacterium
CCATTCCATCGCTCGCGGTGACAGCCCCCGTGTAGGAGCCCTCGTCCGAGTATCCCGGTGCCAGCGTCAGGTTGGCGGTGATGCTCCGCATGTCGCCGACGGGACGGGACAGCGTCAGGAACGCGGGCCCCGAGGCGATCGAGAGGCTCAGGGGCGTCGTCCCATCCGCGTCCGTCGCGCGGATTTCCTGCGTCGCGGACTTCCCCTCGGCCACGGTCATGTCCGCCGGCGCCCCGAGCACCGGAGCGCGGTTCACGTCGGTGACGGTGATCTGGAGAAGACCTCCCGCCTGGCTCGTGCCGTCGCTCGCGAAGACGATCGCCTCGACGGCGCCCGCATCCGTGTAGCCCGGCGCGACGCGCAGCAGGCCGGTGGCGCTTCCCGCCCCGGGGTCGGTCGTCGTCACCGAGACGTAGGGCGGCCCGTCGACGCCGAAGGTGAGCGGCTGGCCGTCGGGATCGGTGGCATGCAGCGTCCGCTCCACGACGGACCCCTCCGGCACGGTGATCGCCGGGATCGGCTCGAGCGCCGGTGCCCCATTCCCTACTGCCGAAAACGGCACGCCATCGGCGTCGAACCAGTCCGTTCCCAGCTTCATCGTGTTGTCGTAGTCGGCGGCCATGCACTGGGAGCCGAAGGAGGTCAGCGGCGCGCCGCTCATGGTCTGCGAGGTCGACACGATCAGGATCGACGGCGAGCCGAACGTCGCGGTGACCGTGAGACTCGCCAGCCGGTACCGGCCCGGCGCGAGCGGGGTGATGCCCGCCCTGCCGATCCAGAACTCGGTCGACGACGACTCCCCTCCCGCCGCGTAGGCGTCGGGCAGGAGCCGGTCCTGAAAGCCGCTCCAGACGACCGTTCCTTGCGTCGCCCGAAGCATGAACGAATAGGAATTGATCGTGAGCGCCGAGGAAGGATCCACGGCGCAGGTCGCGGACGAGCCGTCGCGGTTCTTGTCCGTCACGAGCCAGACGTCGAGCGTGGCCGTGCCCGCCGAGGGGAAGACGTCGGCTTCGGTGTGGACGCCGTCGCCGTTGGCGTCCAGGTACATGTATTGGGCCGCGGCGGTGGCGGCGCTGGCGACGACTACGAGGGCGAGGGCAAGAGCGACGATACGGCGAAAGTAGTAATCACGCTCCATAGCCACCTGACTTTCCGGCCGGCGCCGGCTCGTCGGCATGGGTGGCGACCGAAAGGATGAAGCGCGGGGTGCGCGGTCGTCATGACGCGCCCCGTTCCCGCTGCGCCTCGCCGCGCCGTACCAGGACGAACGCGATGAGCGCCACGACGAAGAAGACGAGCAAGGCCCAGGCGATCCCCTGAAGCACCTGGAGGATCGTCCGGTAGACCTCGAGCCCCATGGACTCCCCGTTCAACACGAACGGCGGCCGCCCGGCGCCATTGGGACCGGGCTCCGCGCGGATGTACTGCTCGAGCTTCCAGATCTGAACGCCGGAGGAGACTCCGACGACGTAGATGGCGAAGAGGAGGAACCGCTGCCAGGCGTGCGCCAGCTCGGGGCCGATGATGCGGTCGAGGATCTGGCGAATGGGGCGGCGGAACAGCGCGACGACGATCGCGGAGGTGGCGAGCGCCACCACCAGCGTCGTGAGCAGAAGCATGAGGAACACCGTGGCTTACCCCCTTGGAGCCGCGGACCGCGCGATCCCGTTTCAGTCTACGCCCGAGGAAGGACCCGGACACCCGGAATTCCCCCGCAAGAATCGGAGTGCGTTAAGGTACCTTAACGAATATAATTCGGTTCTAGCCTGGAGGTACCAAATGATCGACAAGCTAGACTTGGCAATACTGTCAATTCTTCAGGAAAACGCCCGCACGTCGAACGTGGAGGTGGCGCGGCGCATCGGCCTGGCCCCCTCCGCCGCCCTGGAACGGATTCGAAAGCTGGAGAAGCGCGGCGTCATTCGCGGCTACGAGCCGCGGCTGAACGCCGCGGCCGTGGGCTCTCCGCTCCTCGCCTTCATCTTCGTCCACGCCGACGAGAAGATCGGCGGACTCGAGATCGGACGGAAGATCGCGAAGTTCCCCGAGGTCCAGGAGGTGCACCAGGTGGCGGGCGAGGACTGCTACCTGGTCAAGGTGCGCATCGCCGACACCGACGCGCTGGGGCGCCTGCTCCGCGACTCGTTCGGCTCCCTCCCCGCGATCCGCACCACGCGCACGACGATCGTGCTCTCTTCCGTGAAGGAATCGGCGCAGATGCCGCTGCCGCCGAGCGGCGCTTCGGGCCCGAGGGAACGCGTGCCGAAGGTGCCCAGGCGAGGCCGCCGGAGGAATCCGTGACCTCCGCGGCGCTCCGCGCCTCGCGCTTCAAGCTGGTGCTCGCGTTCGCCTGCATCTACTTCATCTGGGGCAGCACCTATCTGGCGATCCGATTCGCCGTCGAGACGATGCCGCCGCTGCTGATGGCCGGGGTGCGCTTCCTGATCGCGGGCGGGCTCCTCTACGGCTGGCTCGCGCTCCGGCACGAGACGAGGCGCCCCACGCGCGAGGAGTGGAAGGCCGCTGCGATCCTCGGCGTGCTCTTCTTCCTGGGCGGAAACGGAGCCGTGTCGTGGTCGGAGACCCGCGTTCCTTCGGGCCTCGCGGCGCTCCTCGTGGCGACCATCCCCTTCTGGATCGTGATCCTGGACTGGATGCGGCCGGGCGGCATGCGCCCCGCGGCCGCGGTGCTTGCCGGCGTGGCTGCGGGATTCGCCGGTGTCGCGCTCCTCGTCGGCACGCATGGGCCGGAGGGCGGGATCGACCATGCGGGCGCCGCCGTGCTCACGGCGGGGCCGATCGCGTGGGCGTGGGGAACGGTGATCTCGCGGCGGATGAAGCATCCGCGGTCCCATCTCCAGTCGGGAGCGATGCAGATGCTGGCGGGAGGCCTGGCGCTCTGCATTGGGGGGCTCGCGCTGGGCGAAGCGCGGCAGGTGCGCCTGGACGCGATCTCGATGCGGTCGGTACTGGCGGCCCTCTATCTCGTGTTCGCGGGGTCGATCGTCGCGTTCAGCGCCTACAACTGGCTGCTCTACGCATCGACGCCGGCGCGCGTGGGAACGTACGCGTTCGTCAATCCGGTGGTGGCCGTCTTCCTCGGCTGGCTGTTCGCGGGCGAGGCGTTCGGGCCGAACACGCTGACCGCGGCTCTGTTCATCCTCGCGGGGGTCGTGCTGATCGTCGTCTCGCGCATGCGGATCAAGAACGGCAGAGCCGTGACCGTGCCGGCCGACGCCTAGCAAAGCAAAGGGCGGACCCGTAGGTCCGCCCTTCGAGCCGCGACCGGCCCTTCCGTGCTCGGCCGCGGTGCTTTACTGCTGAGCGCCGGCTACTTCTTCCCGCCGTCGCCGCCGGCAGCGCTGCCGGCCGGAGTCGCCGCGGCGTCGGGAGCCGCTTCCTTGGCCGCGTCCGCCTTGGCGGACTCCGCCTTGGCCGCTTCCTTCATCGCCGTCTTCTCAGCCTTCTCGGCCTTCGCGGAGCGGGCGCTTGCCTCGAACTTGGAGCCGGCGCCGTGCACGACGGCGACCTTGCCGTCCGGCGGGGAAACACCCTTGGCCACGCGCGCCTCTTCCTTGGCGGCTTTCACGACATCGCCCAGGCGAAGTCCCATGCCGTTGGCGATCTGTCCCCACGACATCCCCTCCCCTCGCAGATCGAAGATCTGCTTGGTCGTGAGGTCGACGGCGCCGTTGGCGAGAAGCGAGTGGGCGATCATGAGCTGCCCCCAGCTCGCCTTGACGTCGCTCTTCTCGGAGAGAAGCGCGTCCGGCGTGGTACCGAATTCAGCGGCCAGCCGCGCGGCGATCTTCTGATCGCCGTCCGTCGCGGCGTTCTTCTCCACGTCGTTGGAGGCCGCGTCCAACGCCGCGTTCACCTTCTGGTCGGTCTTGGCGTCCACCTTCTTCCCCTCGTCGCGGATCTTTGCCAGGACGTCCGAGGCGCTCGGCGCCGCCGGGGCCGCTGCTTCGGTACCGACGGCGGGCTGACCCGGATCGGCGGGAGCGGGCGTCGTCGCGGGCGCGGGCTGCGTGGCCGGAGGCGGCTGCGTGGCGGGCGCCGGTTGCGTGACAGGCGCCGGCTGCGTGGCGGGCGTCTGGGTCTGGTCCGCGGCGCCGGGCGCCGTCTGCGTGGCGGCGTCGTCGGCAAGGGCCGGAGCCGCGGCGAAGCAAAGGACGCCGAGGGTTACAAACAGGGAAGCGGTGCGATTCATCGTGCTGACTCCTTCATGGCCGCGCGTCCCGAACGCACGTCCGAGGCGGCGACCCACGGTCTCCGCGGACACAAAAAAAATGGCCAGGGTCCTCGCGCGCCCGCCCCGGAGAGGCGAGCGCGGAGGAGATGCCGTGATCGAACTACGTTCCAACCCTGGCCGCCTCGATTCTTCCCGGCGCCGTCATGGCGACGCCGAGGCAAACCATCTAGATCAACGGACATGCCAGAGGAAGGGGCGGCGCCGGTGAAAAGCACAACCCGGGAGCACGAGGCGATTTAGCGGCGAGGCGAGCTGGAGCGGCGCCAAGCGAAAGGCGCCGCTCTGTCCCGTTGCGGACAGGAAGCGGCGCCCCTGGAACGGCTCGGGACGGCTGTGCGGCTCGGGCTCGCCCGATCCGTCCCTCTATTTCGCGATCGCGACCCTCTTGGTCGAGACTCCGTCGGGCCCCGTGAGACGGAAGAAGTAGATGCCGGAGGCGAGGATGCGCCCCACGTCGTTCCGCGCGTCGAGGGTCACGACGTGACGGCCGGATGTCATGGACTCGTACAGGATGGTCCGCACGAGACGGCCATGAACGTTGAAGAGCTGCGCCCGGACCGGACCCGGCTTCGTGGTCGAGAACGTGACCACAGCCTCCGGGTTGAACGGATTGGGCGAGATCCGAAGCGGCCCCGCCGCCTCGGCGTTGTCGACACGAATCGGAAGCTCAGCCGTGAAATGGCCGCCCCTCGCGAAATCCCCCCGTAGATGCGCCGTGACCGTCGTTCCGACCGCCGTATGGGCAAAGAGAAGCGCCAGTTCCTCGGGACTGAATTGGAAGGTCAGCTCCGGAGCCCGGTTGCCGTCGGAGTCGGGCGTGATCGTGGCGTCGGCCACGCAGGCGATCTCATCCATGGTGCCCGTCCCGTCCGTACGCATCGAGATGGGCCACGTCTGGATATCCTCGATGCCGTAGGACCGGTCGGCCGACTCGAGATGGAGGACCATCGGCTCGCTCTGCCCCGGCGTGTAGAGGGCCGAGCCGTTGGCGAACACGCGGGCCGGCAGCGATTCCTTGACGGTCGCGGACGTCGTGGCGGAGGCGGTGAGCCCGCCGTCGCTGACGCTGAGACTGACCGTGTACACGCCCGGGGCGTCGTAGACGTGGCCCGGCGCGGGCCCGGATCCGGTCGAGCGATCGCCGAAGCTCCACATGTAGAGCAGTGGATCGCCGTCCGGGTCGGACGAGCGGGTGCCGTCGAACGAGATCAGCCGTCCCATGAGTCCGGAATAGGGACCGCCCGCCATCGCTTTCGGCGGATGGGGGATGGCGTTGACGGTGACCTGGCGCGTGGCGGTGTCGCTCAAGAGGCCGTCGCCGACGGTCAAGGTCACGGTGTAGACGCCGGTGGCGCCGTAGCGATGCTGGACCTTGATTCCGCTGAGGACGGACTGGTCGCCGAAATCCCACCCGTAGTGGAGCAGGTCTCCGTCCGGATCGTAGGACAGCGATCCGTCGAAGGTGGCGTCCACGCCGACGTAGGCGACCGCGGGCGCGACGATCCGCGCGAACGGCGCCTGCGGCGCCACAACGTGCACGTTC
>DASSLZ010000357.1:0-2672 GCA_035689165.1 Candidatus Eiseniibacteriota bacterium
GACAGCGCGCCGCGCACCCCGTCTAGCCTGGTGGCCGGCGTCGACCCCGTGGTCGAGCGCGTCATCTTGCGATGCCTGGAGCGCGATCCCTCGCGCCGCCCCCAGTCGGCCTACGCGGTCTTCGGCGCGCTCCCCGGCGGAGATCCGCTCGCGGCCGCGGTCGCCGCGGGGGAGACCCCTTCGCCCGAATTGGTCGCGAACGCCGGCGTCGAGGGGAGCGTCCGGCCGCTGTACGCCGGTCTCCTCGTGCTGATCGCGGTCGCGGGGCTTCTCGGCGTCTCCGCGATTCAGACCCCCATGTTTCGGGGGATTGGTAAACCTCCCGACCTCCTCTCGGTTCGTGCCGATGAGATCGTCACCCGTCTCACGGGGGAGGCCCCGCCCAAGTACACCTTGGACGGAATGCGCTATCCGCCGAAGCCTGACACGGCACGCGCGGTGCAGTTCTGGAAACGATGGAGCCCGATGCCCTACGTGCCGTCGGACCTCCATGTCCCGCGGGCCGGATTACAGGACCCGCCCCAGGCCTATCCGGGCAGCGCCACATCCCTGCTCGATCTACAGGGGCGTCTCATCGCGCTGGATGCGCTGCGACCCGACAGCCTGGCCGCCGCGCCGCCGCGAACCGCGGATTGGGGCGGCGCCGTTCTCGATGCCGCCGGGCGCGATCCCGATCATGTCGTCGGGGTCACGCCGCCCTCCACGTTCTTCGCCCGTGCCGACTCCGTCCGGGCCTGGCGCCTATCGGACTCGACCGCCCCCGAGACGACCCTTGTCGCCGCCGCGCTGCGGGGGCGCGTGGTACGGGTGGAGACGTACGCCCAGGGACAACCCCTGGGCCGTCTCGCGGTGGCTGCCCATGATCGGGCGCCTACGGCCCAGGTATGGGTTCAGGTCCTGCTCTTTGCGGTGGTTCCACTGATCGGGAGCATCATCCTCGCGCGGCACAATCTCCGCTCCAGGCGCGGCGATTTGCGCGGAGCGATGGCGATGGGGATCTCCACTGTGGTCCTCTATCTCCTCGCGCATCTCTTCTCCGGGAATCTCGGGGAAATCGGCCTACTCTCGGTCCTGATCGGAGGGACCGGAGGCATGCCGCTGGGCCACGCGCTGGTGCACGGCGTCACGATGACGCTCGCGTATCTCGCCATCGAGCCGTACGTCCGGAGGCTATGGCCCAGCGTGCTCGTGTCGTGGGCACGGCTCGTCGCGGGCCGGCTACGGGATCCGATCATCGGACGTGACGTTCTGATCGGGGTGGCGTTCGGATCGGCGACCGCGCTGATCGGTCCTGGCATGCAGGTTCTGGAGCAAAGGCTCGGTTTCCCGATCGATCCGCCGAGCTTGAGCAGCGTCCTCCTCGAGACGATGACGCATCCGCCTTCGCTGCTGGCCAACGTGTGCGCGGCGTTGGCGGTGGGAATCCTCCGCGCGACCCTGTTCTTCACGATTCTGGTCATCTTCCGCTTCGTGCTGCGCAAGAACGTGCTGGCGGCAATCGCCACCATCCTGTGCTTCATTTTCGCCTTGAGCGACTTGAGCTCCAAGGCGCTAGCGCTCGACCTGCTCGCCACGGCCGTCATCTTCACGGCGGGGACCCTGATGTCCCTGCGCTTCGGCTACGTCGCGACCCTCGTCTCGCTCTTCACCGGCCTGCTCGTCGAGAGCCAGGCCTTCTCGCTCGATTTCAGCTCCTGGGTCGCGCCGCAGACGACGTTCGCGTGGGTCATCGTGCTGGCGCTCGTCGGCTATGGATTCCTCACCGCCGTGGCCGGGCACTCCCTGTTCCGCGACCCCTTGAGCGATCCGGTGGCGACGGCGGTTC
This sequence comes from Candidatus Eiseniibacteriota bacterium, assembly GCA_035689165.1. Classification (GTDB taxonomy): domain Bacteria; phylum Eisenbacteria; class RBG-16-71-46; order SZUA-252; family SZUA-252; genus DASQJL01. The sequence goes on from DASSLZ010000357.1 coordinate 1,826, forward strand.
GGTCGAGGCGCGCGCCCTGACGGGGCGCTGCCCTAGGATGCTCCCCGATGCGAACGACCCCGAAGGACTCCAAGGCTCGACCCGCCGCACCTGAAGCGGGGCTGTTCCGCCGACCTTGGGCCGCCCCGCTCGCGCTTCTCCTCCTCACGGTCCTGGTCTACGCGCGCTCGCTGGGCACGCCGATCCACGACTGGGACGACAACATCTACTTCTTCCGCGACGCCCGCGTGGAGCAGCCCTCCGCCGAGAACCTGAGCCGCATCCTCACCCAGCCCTTCTTCTCGAACTACCACCCGGTCACGACGCTGACGATCGCGTTCGATCGGGCGGTCTGGGGAACGTGGGTGCCCGGCTTTCACCTGACGCAGCTCTTCTTCTATGCCGGCGGGGTGCTGGGGATCTACTTCCTCTTTGCGGCGTTGCTCCGCCGGCGCGCCGAGGCCTTCGCGGCCGCGGCGATCTACGCGGTGCACGCGGTCCATGTCGAGTCGGTGGCCTGGCTCGCGTCGCGGAAGGACGTGGTCTGCCTCTTCTTCTACGTGTTCGGGCTCCTCGCCTACGTCCGCTACGCCGACGGCGCGCCGCACCGGTGGCGGGCGTACGCCCTCTCGATCCTGTTCGCGGGCCTGGCCATGCTGTCGAAGGGGTACGCCGTGATCCTCCCCGCGCTCTACGTTGCCTACGACCTCTGCTTCGCTCCGCGCGTGGGCCGCCGCCAGATCCTGGACAAGATTCCCTTCGTGGCGCTCACGGCGGCGATGACCCTCCTGACCGTCTACGCCCAGGACAAGCAGAGCGGGCTGGTCGACCTCTCCCTCACGCTGGGGCAGCGAATCCTGAGACTCGG
>DASSLZ010000358.1:0-12067 GCA_035689165.1 Candidatus Eiseniibacteriota bacterium
GCTCTTCGTAGTCCTGGACGGCGAGCAGGTTCACGGGACCCAGGCCGCGGAGCTTTTCCTGGAGCTGGCGCAGACGGTCGCGGCGTCCCTCGGGCGAGGCCAGGTCCACCACAGAGGTCGAACTGACTGCTGCTGGCGCCATCGGCGGCTCCGCCGCCTCGGCGGACATGGCAACCGCGCCCTCCTCGACGTCGGCAACGTCGATCTCCTCGATCTCGACCGCCCCTTCGCCCTCGACCGGAACCGCCGGCACGTACGCGGCGAGATCCAGCTCGTACTCGTTCCAGATCCGCTCGATCAGCCGGCGCGCGGCGCCCTCGGATTCCGTCTGCTCCAACTCGATCCGATGGAGCCGCTCGGTCAGTTCCTGGTGCTCGCGGCGGAAGTCGCGCGTGCGGGTCTCGATATCGTCCACGTTCCCCTTCACCGCGCCGAAGCGCTCGCGCGTGCCGTGCAGCACCAGCTCCTTCTCCGCCTTGAGGCGGATCTCCTCGGCCAGCTCTTCTTCCCGGCGGGCGCACAGGGTCGTAGCTTCCTCGATCCGGCGCTCCGTCTCGGACGCCTCTTCGTCGCGGCTTTGGATATCGCGCTCCGCCTCGTCGGCGCTCTGACGCATCCGCTCGATTTCGCGCCGGGCCAGGTCGTACGCGGCGCGGGAGCGCGCGGCCTCGATCCGGGTCTCGGCGTGCTGCGCGGTGAGCCGGTCCCGCTCCTGCTCCGTGGCCCGGAACTCCGCCTCTTCCTGCGCCAGCATGTCGTCCACGCGGCCGCGCTCGGCCTCGGCGCTCCGGAGCTTCTCCTCGGCCGCCTCGGCCGCCTCGCGCGTGCGCGCCGCCTCCTCTTCCAGCGACCGGAGCGCGTCGACCAGTGACTTGGACGCCTTGGCCATGGCGTCGCCCCGGATCGTCTGCTCGGCGCGGCGTCCTTCCAGCGCGCGATGCGCCTCCTCGACCGAAGCGAGCGCGCGGGCCGCGCCTTCCTGGGCCGCCTGCGCCTCGGCGCGCTCGGCGCGGAGCTTCTCCGAAGCGCCGAGCGTCTCGGCCAGGGCCGCCGACGAGCGCTCGATCGAGGCCGCCAGCTCGAGGATCTCGTCCTCGCGCCGCAGCACCGATCCCGCGCGCGTGGCGCCGCTTCCGCCGTGGATGATCCCGGGGGCGACGATCCGCTCCCCCGTCTCGGTGACGAAGTGGAGCCGCTGCTCGGGGTGCTTCAAGATCAGGTCGAGGCCGGTGCGCACCGAGTCCACGACGATGATTCCCGACAACAGGAAGGACGCGAGCGTGATGTAGCCCGGTTCGAAGCGGACGTGCTCGATCAGGGGGCCGCGGACGCCGGGCGCGCTCAGCACCTCTTCGGGGATGGGCGCGACGCGCGCGCGCGAGATCCGGTCCAGCGCGATGAACGTCGCGCGCCCTTCGCCGCTCTCCTCCAGCGCGGTCAGCGCCGCGAGCGCGGCGTCGGTGCGCTCGGCCACGATGAACTGCACCGCCTCGCCGAGGGCGGCCTCCAGCGCGACCAGCCATTCGCCCGAGGCGTGGAGCACGTCGCCCACCGTGCCGAGGATCCGGTCGGGGCGGGCCTTCCCCGCGACCAGCCAGCGCACCGAGGCGTCGTAGCCCTCGTAGCTGTTCTTCAGCTCGGTCAGCGTGGCGTGCCGCGACTCCAGCGCCGCGTGCGCCTCGCGCGCGCGCTTCTCCGTCTCGTCCTGCGCGAGGAGGCGCCGCTCCACCTGGGCGATCGCCTCGACCGCGCGCTGAACGCCGCGCTTGGCTTCCTCGACGTCGAGCGCGGACGTCTCGATCGAACGGGCGACGTCGGCCAGCATGGCGCGGAGCGTCTCCTCCTCGTTCGCGATCGACGAGAGCTGGGCGGCGAGCTCGTCCTTCCGGCGGCTCAGGTCCTCTTCCTTGGTCCGGAGCGACCGCGCGCTCGACTCCTGCTCCACGCGGGCCTGGAAGAGATCGAGGGAGAGCTGCTTCCGGGTCCCGAGCGCGGCACGGCGCTCTTCGAGCACCGGGCCCAGCTGCGCGAGCCGCACCGCCAGCGCCTCTTCCTCGGATCCCTTCTCCGCCTGCACCTGCTCCAGGCGCACCTGCTCTTCGGCCAGGCGCACCGCGGCGGCGCGCACCTCTTCGACGCTGGCGCGGAGCCGGCTGGACTCGGAGCGCGCGTGCTCCAGCTTCTCGGCCAGGTTCGACCGGCGCTCGCGCAGCACCGCGACCTCGTTCAGGAGTGCCGCACCCCGTGCCTCGTGCTCGCTCAGCGCCTCCTGCGCGAGCCGGACTTCTCCCTCGCGCTTCAACAGCTCGAGCTTCAATTCCTCCAGCTCGGCCTCGTGGCGCGCCAGATGCCCGGCGCGCTCGGCCCGCCGCTGCTCCAGGGACTGGCGCTCGGCGCGCAGCCCGCCCGAGCCCGACGTCAGCCGGTCGTACTCCTCCTTCGCCAGCCCGAGATCGATGGAACGGATCTCGTCCTTCAGACGGCCGTACTTGCGCGCCTTCCCCACCTGGCGCGCCAGCGAGCGCACCTCGCGCTCGATCTCGCCCACCACGTCGTTCACGCGCGTCAGGTCGGTCAGCGTGAGATCCAGCTTCGCCAGCGCCTCTTTCTTCCGCGTCTTGTAGCGCATGATCCCGGCCGCTTCCTCGAACAGGAAGCGCCGGTGACCGCTCTCGTCGGAGAGGACGTTGTCGACCATGCCGCGCTCGATCAGCGAGTAGGCGTGCGAGCCCATGCCGGTGTCGAGGAAGAGGTCGCGGACGTCGCGCAGGCGGCAGAGGCTCTTGTTGATGAAGTATTCGCTCTGCGCGTTCCGGAAGGTGCGCCGCGCGATGGCCAGCTCGGTGTACTCCGAGGGGAGCACGCCGCGGTTGTTGAACATGGTGAGCGACACCTCGGCCATGCCGAGCTGCTTCCGCTGCGCCGAGCCGGTGAAGATCACGTCCTCGAGCGTATCGCCGCGCAGGTGGCGCATGTTCTGCTCGCCCAGCACCCAGCGGATCGCCTCGACGATGTTCGTCTTGCCGCTCCCGTTCGGGCCGACCACCGCCGTGATCCCGGGGCCGAAGTCGACGCGGACGCGCTGCGGGAAGGATTTGAAGCCCTGGATGTCGAGTCGCTTGAGGAACACGGCCTACCTCTTCGTTTGCGGGTAGCTCTGCGCGCGGTCGACCGCGCCGCTCTTGATCAGCCACTGGGCGTACGTGGCCGCCTCGGCTTCGGTCGCGAACCGCCCCACGAACACGCGGTACCAGTCGCCGCCCGGAGGGGGCGGCTCGAACCAGGCGTCCAGCTTCTTCGCGCGGAGGGCCGCCACGATCTCCCGCACCTTGGTCTCGGTGCGGAAGGAGGCGACGTGGACGCGGAACGGCTTGGCGGCGTCGCCAGCGCCGGTGCCGATGCCGGCGAGCGAGCCCGTGCCCGTACCGCCCAGGCCCGCGCGAAGCGCTTCTCGTGCCGGGGGCCGGGCCGTCGCCGAGGGCGATGCGGCGGACGGCGTGGCGGGCGCGCCTGCCGGAGGCGGCGTGCTCGAGCCCGCCGCGGGCGTCTCCGCGCTCTGGATCTCCTTCCCCATTGCGGTGACCGATCCGATCTGGCCGGAGCCCGGCGTCGCCGGTGCGCCGACCATCGCCGAGGGATCGTCGAGATTGCCGCGCTCGTCGGGCGCCGGCGCCGGCGTCACCGGCTCCTCGCCCGCGGGCTGGTTTGCCTGGACCGATCCCCGGGGCGGAGCGGGACGCTTCGAGAGCAGGGCCGAAAGTCCGCCCGCCACGAGCGCCAGCCCGAGCACCGCTCCCGCGATGACGAGGAGGTTTCCGCGCTTGGCGGCCGGCTTCTTCTCGACGATGCCCCGGCGCACGTCGCGCTCGAGGGCCGCCTCCAGGTCGCGCTCGGCGCCCCGGTCTTCCATGCGGGTCGCCCTCGCTGCCGGAGCGGGGGACGCCGGTGCGGCGGCGCGGGCCACCTCGGCGGCGTAGAGCGCGGCCGAGGCCTCACGTTCCCACGCGGGAGGCTCCGGAGACATGGGCGCGGGCGATTCGAGAGCCGGGGCGAGGGCCGACACGCGGGCATGCCCCGATGCCGCCTCGGCCCGGCTCGCCGTGGGGGCGTCGGCGGGCTCGATCCCCACGCAGCCGATCATCGGCGCGTCGGAGGCCCACAGCTCGAGGAAGGCGTCGCGCAAGTCGGCGCGTCCGATCCGCTCGGTGGCGGCGGCCAGGATCACGGCGTCCATCTTCTTCGAGAGCTTGCCGGTGAAGCCGCGGCGGTCCAGGAGCGGTGCGGAGTAGATCGCCACGTCCACGCAGGAGGCGAAGACGCGCGCCGCCCGCACCCAGTCGGGGTGCTCGGCGACGCGCGACTCCTCGGGCGGGTGGCTTCCGGGACCGATCAGCCAGAGCTTGTCGGCCACGATCTCCCAGGCGACGCGCCCGAACGAGCATCCGTATTCCAGGACGTCCACCAGCCCCTCGTTGGGATGGCTTGGCGGGCGCGAGACGGTCGGATTCCAGAAATCGAGGTCGATCACGGCGGTCCGGAGACCGCGGCGGCTCCACTCGCGCGCCAGGCAGAGCGCGGTCGCGAAGCATTCGGGATCGTGCGGGAAGCCGGCGACCAGGAGCGAGCGGAGGGTCAGCGAACGGCGGGTCTCGTTGAGGCTGTCGACGACGGGGCCCAGGACCTCGGCGCCGGACGAGATGTCGAGCAGCTGGGCCAAGCCAGCTCCCGCGGGCACCGGGCGCACGCGCGCCGAGCCCAAGAGCGGCAAGTTCACTTCGCGAGCGAAATCCGCGGGGTTCGCGTAGCGCTCCGGATAGGTCTCCACCGCCGCCATCTACCCTTCCTCGTCGAGGACCCGAGCCACCACCGCGACCAACCGGGGAACATCAGGCCCCGGCACCGTACGCATGTCCAGGAGAACCCTTCCCGCTTCGATACGGGCCAGCACCGGATCGGGCCCGAGGCGAAGCGCGCGAGCGAGCGTTTCGGCGCGGCCGCGCGGCGCACGGAGCGCCAGCGCAAAGGACGGCACGCGCGCGAGCGGCATGGCGCCGCCCCCCACTTCACCGCTGCAAGGTATCACCTCCGCGCCGGTCCGCCTAGCGCGTTCCGCGCCCAGCGCGCGCAAAACGCGCCGGGCGCGGGCGCGCACCGAGGCTGCGGACTCGCCGAGCATCCGGAGCACCGGAATCGCGGCCTCGCGGCGGTCGGGATCGCGGTAGATCCGGAGCGTCGTCTCGAGCGCGGCGAGGGTCATCTTGTCCACGCGGAGCGCGCGCGTCATGGGATTGGCCCGGCACGCCGCGATCAGCGCTTTCGTCCCGGCGAGGATCCCCGCCTGCGGCCCGCCGAGCAGCTTGTCGCCGCTCGCGCAGGCGAGCGGCACGCCCTGGGCCAGCGCCTCGGCCAGCCGCGGCTCTTCGGGAAGCCCATAGGGGCGGAAATCCACGAGCGCCCCGCTCCCCACGTCCTCGAGCAGCGGGACCTTCTTCTTCCGGGCCAGGCGCACCAGGTCCTCGCGGGTGACCTCCTGGGAGAAGCCGACGATGGCGAAGTTGCTCGGGTGCACGCGGAGGATCGCGCCCGTCGCGGGGCCGATCGCGCGCTCGTAGTCGGCCAGGCGCGTCTTGTTCGTCGTGCCCACCTCGCGCAGGCGGGCCCCCGCGCGCTCCAGGATCTCCGGAATCCGGAAGGAGCCCCCGATCTCGACCAGCTGCCCGCGGGAGACGACCGCCTCGCGGTCGCGCGCCAGCGTGTTCAGGGCGAGGAGCATTGCGGCGGCGTTGTTGTTCACGACGAGGGCCGCGGGGGCGCCCAGGATCTCCCGGAGCAGCGGCTCCAGGTGCGCCATGCGCGAGCCGCGAGAGCCCGAATCCAGATCCAGCTCGAGGTTCGTGTAGCGGCGCGCCGCCTCGGCGGCGGCGAGCGCGGCCTCCTCGGCCAGCGGCGCCCGCCCCAGGTTGGTGTGGAGCACGACCCCGGTGGCGTTCAGGACCGACCGGAGGCTGGGGCGGAGGCGCGCCTCGGCGGCGGCGGCGGCCTCCGCCGCCAGGGCGTGCGCCGAGGGGGGCGCGGGAGCGGCACCCCGGCGGATCTGATCGCGCGCGCGGCCGATCGCCTCGCGGACCGCGCCGACCAGGAGCGCGTGGGGCGCCTTGCCGGCGAGCGCCTGGAGCGGGGGCAAGGAGAGGAGCGACTCCACCGAGGGCAGCGCTCGAAGCGCGTCGTTCGTGGCGCCGCGCTTCGGCTTCACGCCGCTTCCCTCCGCGCTTCGCGCTGCGGGGACATCACGCCGCTTCCCTCCGCGCTCCGCGCTCCGGGGATATCACGCCGCGCCCCCGAGATACGCCTCCTGCACGAAGGGGTTGGCGAGCAGCGCCTCCGCCTTGTCGGAGAGGCGGATCACTCCCGTCTCGAGCACGTAGCCCACGTCGGCCACCGCCAGCGCCATGCGCGCGTTCTGCTCGACCAGGACGATCGTGGTGCCGCGCTCGCGGATCTCCCGGATCACGCCGAAGATCTCGCGCACGAGGAGGGGGGCCAGGCCCAGGCTGGGCTCGTCCATCAGGAGGATCTTCGGGCGGGCCATCAGGGCGCGGCCGATCGCGAGCATCTGCTGCTCGCCGCCGCTCAGCGTCCCGGAGGACTGGCGCTCCCGCTCTTGGAGTCGCGGGAAGAGCGTGAAGACCTTGCGCCGGTCTTCCTCGATCCCCTTCCGGTCCTTGCGGAGATAGGCGCCCATCTCCAGATTGTCGGCCACCGAGAGGTTCGCGAACACGATCCGCCCCTCGGGGACGTGGGAGATCCCCAGGCGGACGATCTTGTGCGCGGGGACGCCCACGATCGACTTCCCGTCGAGCAGGATGCTCCCCTGGCTCGGCCGGATCAGCCCCGAGATGGCGCGCAGGGTGGTGCTCTTGCCCGCGCCGTTGGCGCCGACCAGCGTGACGATCTGACCCGCCTCGATCCGGATCGAGATCCCCTTGAGCGCGCGGATCCCGCCGTAGTGGACGTGCAGATCTTCCAGGGCGAGCAGGCTCACGCCTCTTCCCCCAGGTAAGCCTCAATCACCTTGGGATCTCTCCGGATCGCCTCCGGCAGCCCCTCGGCGATCTTCACCCCATGGTCCAGCACCGTGATCCGCTCGCAGATCCCCATCACGACCCTCATGTCGTGCTCGATGAGGAGAACGGTGAGCCCGTAGCTCTCGCGGATCTCGCGGATCAGCTTCATGAGCTGGAGGCTCTCCTGGGGATTCATGCCGGCCGCGGGCTCGTCGAGGAGGAGGAGCCGGGGCTCGGCCGCCAGGGCGCGCGCGATCTCCAGCCGGCGCTGATCGCCGTAGGGGAGGTTCCGCGCTTTCTCCTCGGCATAGGCGGAGAGCCCGAACGATTCCAGGAGCTCCCGGGTCCGCACCGCGATCGCCGCCTCCTCCCGCTCCGAGCGCCCCGAGCGCACGATGCTGTCGGCCACGGTCGCGCCGCAGTGGAGGTGGCAGGCGATCCGCACGTTGTCGTAGCAGGTCAGCTCGGCGAAGAGGCGGGGATTCTGGAACGTGCGCGACACGCCGCGCGCGGCCACGCGCGAGGTGGCGAGGCCGTGGATCGGCGCGCCCTCGAGCAGGATCTTACCCGACGTCGGGGCGTACACGCCCGTGATCAGGTTGAAGACGGTGGTCTTCCCCGCGCCGTTGGGTCCGATGAGGCCCGCGAGAACGCCCGGTTCGAGCGCCAGGTCCAGGTCCGAGACCGCCTTCAGCCCGCCGAACGCGCGGGTCACGTGGTCCAGCCGGAGCAGAGGCCCCGCGGTCCCGGTTCCGGCGCGCTCCTTCCGGAACGCGTGGCGGGGCGGCGCGATCACTTCGCCCCCGACCCGCCCGGCTCGGGCGACGGCGGCTTGAACCGCCCGAACATCCGCGGCAGGGAGAACTCGCGATGCCCCAGGATCCCCTGCGGCCTCGCGATCATGAGCACGATGAGGAGCGCCGAATAGATGATGAGCCGGTCGGCCGCCGCGAAGCGCAGCGCCTCGGGGAGTGCCGTGAGCAGCACGGCTCCGAGGATCGAGCCGGTCAGGCTCCCCATCCCACCCAGCACGACCATCACGATCACCTCGATCGACTTCATGAAGGTGAACGAGTTGGTGTGGAGATAGGTGTAGTGGGAGAAGAGGGCGCCCGCGGCGCCCGCGAAGAAGGCCGAGATGACGAATGCGGTCACCTTGTAGCGCGTGGTGGGCACGCCCAGCGCCTCGGCGGCGATCTCGTCCTCGCGAATGGCGAGGAGCGCGCGCCCGTGATAGGACCGCAGCAGGTTCTGGATCACGACGAAGGTCAGGATGGCCCCGGCCAGCACCCAGGACAGCGTCGTGATCTGCGGGATTCCCGCGAAGCCGCGCGCGCCGCCTACGGCGTCGATGTTCAGGATCGCGACCCGGATGATCTCGCCGAAGCCCAGCGTGACGATCGCCAGGTAGTCCCCGCGGAGCCGCATCGAGGGGAGCCCGACCAGGAACCCCGCGGCCGCCGCGATCAGGCCGCCGATCAGGATGGCCACGATGAAGAAGAGCCCCGCCACGAGCCCCTGCGGCGCATTCCCCCCCAGAAGCTGCGGCACCGCGTAGACCGTGAAGGCCGCGGAGGTGTAGGCGCCCACGGCCATGAACCCGGCATGGCCGATCGAGAACTGTCCCGTGACGCCGTTGATCAGGTTCAGGCTGAGCGCCAGCATCACGTTCAGCCCGGAGAGGACGAGGATGCGGTAGAAGTAGGGATTGATCACGCCGGAGAGGAACCGGTCCAGGAGCCAGACGACCACGAGGACCGCCGCGCCGGTCAGGAGGCGGCGGAGCACGCTAGACCTTCTCCGCGACGTTCCGCCCCAGGATCCCGGCCGGCTTGATCAGGAGGACGAGGATCAGGATGACGAAGGCGATCGCGTCCCGGAAGGTGGAGGAGACGTAGCCGACCACGAGGTATTCCGAGACCCCCATCACGACGCCGCCGATCACCGCGCCCGGCACGCTCCCGATCCCCCCCAGCACCGCCGCCACGAACGCCTTCACCCCCGGCATGATCCCCATCAGGGGCTCGATCTTGGGATTCGTGAGCCCGACCAGCACGCCGGCGGCGGCCGCGAGCGCCGATCCGATCGCGAACGTGATCGTGATGATGCGGTTCACGGGAATGCCCATGAGGGAGGCCGCGTCGCGGTGGAACGCCACGGCGCGCATCGCCTTTCCGGTCCTGGTGCGGGCGATGAAGAGGGTCAGCCCCACCATCAGCACCAGGGAGACGACGACCACGGTGATCTGGTGGTTCGTCACCATGACCCCGCCGCCGAGGTCGATGTTCTTCGGCGCGATGAGCTGCGGGAAGAACTTGGGATCGGCTCCGAAGATGCGGATGCCGAGGTTTTCCAGGAGCAGCGAGACGCCGATCGCCGTGATCAGGGCCGTGAGCCGCGAGGAGCGGCGCACCGGCCGGTAGGCAAAGAATTCGATCAGAACGCCGAGCACGGCACAGGCGGCCATCGCGGCCAGGAGGACCACCACCGCGTAGGCCGGCGACGGCGTGGCGCCGCCGGCACCCAGAGCGCGCGCGGCGAAGTAGGCGGTGAACGCGCCCACCATGTAGATGTCGCCATGCGCGAAGTTGATGAGGCGGAGGATGCCGTACACCATGGTGTAGCCGAGCGCGATGAGGGCGTAGATGCTGCCCCACGCGATCCCGTTCGCGAGCTGCTGGAAGAGCTCCTGCACGCCCCCGCCTAGGGCTCGACCGTGGCGACGTACTTGTAGGCGCGCTTCTCGATCCCGATGAAGACCGCGGGCTTCACCGCGTTCCGCTTGGCGTCCAGGGTGATCCGTCCGGTCACGCCGGGATAGTCCTTGGTCGCGGCGATCAGATCGCGGAGCTTGGCGCGCGCGGCCTTCTGCGCGTCGTTGCGCGGCCCCATCAGGGCCTGGAACGACTTGGGATCCTCGTCGTGCAGCTTCTGGAGCGCGACGCTCAGCACGCCCGCGGCGTCATAGGCCAGCGCGGCGAGACCGTCGGGCTTGGAATTGTAGCGCTGCTGGTAGTCGGCCACGAACTTCTGGACCATCGGGTTGGGATCCCCTTCGTAGAAGTGGTTCACGAAGTAGGAGCCGTTCAGCGCGTCCTCGGCGATCTCGAGCAGCTTTTCGGAGACCCAGCCGTCGCCGCCCAAAAGCGGCGCGGTGATCCCCAGCTCGCGCGCCTGGCGCGCGATCAGCCCGACCTCGGTGTAGTAGCCGGGGACCATGATGAACTGCGGATTCTTCGCCTTGATCTTGGTGAGCTGCGCCTTGAAGTCCTGATCCCCTTCGGAATAGGACTGGTCGATCACGATCGTGCCGCCCAGCGCCTGGTACGCCTCGGTGAAGTAGTTCGCGAGCCCCACGCTGTAGTCGTTCTTCAAGTCCCGCAGCACCGCAGCCCGGTTCATGTTCAGCGTGTTCTTCGCGAACTTCGCGATCATCTGGCCCTGGAAGGGGTCGATGAAGCAGACGCGGAAGATGTAGTCCCCCAGCTCGGTCACCTTGGGATTCGTCGAGGAGGGGGAGATCATCGGGACGCCGGCCTGCTGACAGTTCGGAGCCGCCGCCATGCTCCGGCTGGAAGCCACCTCGCCGAGCACCGCGATCACGCCGTTCTGGTCGATCAGCTTCGTGACGGCCGTGGCGGCCTCTTCGGGAAGCGATCGGTCGTCCTCGACGTAGGCGTGGATCTTCGTGCCGGCGATCCCGCCCGCGGCGTTCAGGTTGTCGATGAACATCTCGGAGCCGTTCTTGGTCGAGACGCCGAAGGTGGCCGTGGTGCCCGTGAGCGATCCATAGATGCCCACCGGGATCTCGTTCGAGCGTTTGGCGCAGCCCAGCGGCAGCACGACCGCCGCCGTAAACAGCGCGGCGACGACGGCGCGACTCAGCGTCCGCATCCGGAGCATCAAGCGACCCTCCATGGCGTAAGTGCATGGAACCGCAATGTTTCAAGACACGGCGCCACCCTATCGAAACATGGGCCGCACTGCAAGGGGCTCCCCTCGCCCGCGCCCGTCTCCGGCGGTCTAGGGCGCGATCTCGGCGGCGATCGCCTTGCCGCCGCGAACGACGAGCCGCTCGGGCTCGGCCGGGATCACCGGCCGGAGCGCGTGCAGCACGCGGCCCTCCTCCCCGTCGTAGAGCTGCCCGCGCAGGGTTTCCCGGAGGCCCGCGGCGTTCACGCATCCCGATTCGATGGCGCGCGCCACGGCCATGCCCACGAGGTAGCCCCGCGTGGACATCCGGGTCGGCGCCTCCTGGTTCACCCGCTGGTAGCGCGCGGCGAAGGAGTCGGCCGGCGCTCCGAGGAGCGCATAGTCCGAGGCGAAGAAGGAAGCGCCGTCCAGCGCTTCCCTGGCCTCGCGCAGGAGCCCCTCGGGATCGAGCGACTCGAAGCCGGCGACCTTCACGTCGGGCCACGCCGAGGCGATCTGCGGCGCGGCCACGCCCACGAGGCGCGGGCTTCCCAGGATCACGAGGGTCTTCGCCTTCTTCGCCCTGAGCGCGGCGAGCGGGCGCGTCAGGTCCACCGTCCCGTCGGGCACCCGCTCCACGGCGACGACCGAGACCCCCTGGTCCTTGCAGGCGGCCGCCACCTGCGCGCCGGAGATCGAGTCGTCGGGCGTCTGCGCCACCAAAAGCGCCGCCGTGTTCCGCGGCGCCGCCGACTTGAGATAGCGGGCGAGCGCGCTCGCCAGCGTGGCGGGAGGCACGTGGAGCTGGAACACCGCGTCGCCCAGGGTGGCCAGCCGCTCGTTCGTGGCCGAGGGGGAGAGGAGCACGGCGCCCACGACCTGCGTCGCCGCGGCCAGCGGCGCGGTGTTGGCCGTGAAGAGCTCCCCGATCAGGAGCGAGACCCCGTGGTCCTTGAGGAGCCAGCGCGCCTTGCGCGCTCCGACGAGCGGATCCCCCTCCGAGTCGTAGAGCACGAGGGAGATCGACGGCGCGAACTCCCGGTTGTGCTCCTCGACGGCGATCCGGAGGCCGTTCACGAAGGTCTTCCCGT
>DASSLZ010000359.1:0-12257 GCA_035689165.1 Candidatus Eiseniibacteriota bacterium
GGTCGTCTCGAGGATGCGCGAGACGGCGGCGGAGGGAGTTCTGGACGGTGAGGCGCTTCGCGCTCCTCCCGTCGCGGCGGTTCCTGCCTGGGGACCGTCATCGACGTATCTCCACCCGGGCCATGTTCGCGTGCGGCTGACGCCGGACGGCCTGGCCACCGTGGGGCCGACCGCGTTCGCGTCGAATTTCATCGGCGCGCTGGCGCGGATCGAGGCCCCGGAAGCCGGGATGGAGTTCCGACAGGGCGAGCCGGCGTGGACGCTGGTCTCGGGGAGGAACCGGCGGCTCACCCAGGCGATGCCGCTGGACGGCACCGTCGTCGAGGTGAATCGCGAGGCCGCCGATCGGCGCGGCGGAACCGTGCCGAAAGCGGCCGACTGGATCCTCAAGATCCGCCCCGCGCGGCTTGCGGAGAACGTCCAGAACCTGATTCGCGAGTCCCTGACGGACGCATGGGAAGAAGCGGCGGCGCTCCGGATGAACGCCGTGCTCGCGCCGGTCGGGCGCGTCGCCAACGACGGCGGCGTGTGGGTCGAGAACTTCGGCGACGCGCTGAGCGACGCCGACTGGCTCGAGATCCGGCAGGAGGTCTTCCCGCCGCAGCAGGCCGTGATTCTTCACTGACGACGCACGGGAACGTGGCGCGCGCATCGAGGATCGGGGGGCGTATGAACCGCAGGGGTTTTCTCAAGACGCTCGGCCTGGCTGGAGCCACGGTCGTGTGTCCGAGGACGTCGGGGGCGGCGGAGCCCTCAGGCGGCGCCGGTGAGCCGTACGGCGTCCTGGTGGACACGACGCGCTGCGTGGGGTGCAACACCTGCACCTCGGCGTGCGCGGAGGCGAACGGGCTCCCGGAACCGGAGGATCCCGAAGCCGTGACCCGGCCGACCACGACGCAGTGGACGGCCATCGGACGCTACAAGACGTCCAAGGGCGAGGTGTTCGCGAAGCATCAGTGCATGCACTGCGTCTCCCCGGCGTGCCATTCCGCCTGCCTCACGGCCGCCATGGAGAAGACGGCCCGGGGCCCGGTGGTCTGGCGCGAGGACAAGTGCATGGGCTGCCGCTTCTGCATGATCTCCTGCCCGTTCGACGGGCCGAAGTTCGAGTACTCGAGCACCAACCCGCGCATCCGGAAGTGCGTGATGTGCGCGGAGCGGATCGCGAAGGGTCAGCAGCCGGCGTGCGTGGACAACTGCCCGGAAGGGGCGCTCACGTTCGGGAAACGGAACGACCTGCTGCGCGAGGCACACAAACGGATCGGCAACGCGCCCGACCAGTACGTGGACCATGTCTACGGCGAACGCGAGGCGGGCGGCACGTCGTGGCTCTACCTGGCCTCCGTTGGGTTCGAGGAGATCGGGTTCCCAGCCAACGTGGGCGAGTCGTCCTATCCGATGCTGACCGCTCCGTTCCTCTACAGCGTGCCCTTCGTCCTGACCCTGGCCCCGACGCTCCTGACGAGCGTCGCGCGCGCGGTGCGGAAGGGTGAGGAGCCGCACGACGGCGAAGCTTCGAACCCCGCGGGCGGCAACGGTTCGGCGCCGGCCCCCGCTGGATCCCCCGGATTCGAAGAGGAGGACGCGTCATGAACGGCGCCCAATCGTTTTCCGAGGGCCGCCCCCGCGGCGGACGAAGCCTATGGCGGTTCCTGCTGTCGGAGCTGAAGCCGAAGGGGCCGCTGTTCACGGTGTTCAACCTGGTCTCGGTGCCGGTGATGATCGCCGCGGCCGTGATCCTCTTCGTGCGGTTCACCCACGGCCTTTCGGCGGTGACGAACCTGTCGCAGGAAGTGCCCTGGGGCCTGTGGAAGGGCTTCAACGTGGTCACCGGCGTCGCCTTCGCGGGAGGCGCCTACTTCGTGACGCTCCTGGTCTACGTGCTGGGACAGAAGAAGTACCACTCGATCGTCCGGATCACGGTGCTGAACGGGTTCCTGGCGTACGTGTTCTACGCGGGCGCCCTCATGCTGGACCTCGGCCGGCCGTGGAAGATGCTGAACGTGGTCATCGGCAACTCGTTCGGCGTGAGCTCGGTGCTCTTCCTGATCGCCTGGCACTTCATGCTCTACATGATGGCCGCGTTCCTGGAATTCTCGCCGGCGATCGCGGAATGGCTGGGGATGAAGCGGCTGCGCCGCGCGCTGTCGGCGCTCACCCTGGGCGCCGTGGTCTTCGGGATCACGCTGTCGATTCTGCACCAGTCGGGGCTCGGGGCGCTGTTCCTCATGGCGAAGGGAAAGGTCCATCCGCTCTGGTACTCGGAGTTCCTCCCGATCTATTTCCTGGTCTCGAGCGTCTTCGCGGGCCTCTCCGTCGTGATCTTCGAGGGAACGCTCAGCCGCCGGATGTTCGCGTGGCGGATGAGCGAGCAGCACGCCGCCGAGCACGACGGCATCGTCCTGTCGTTGTCCAAGATCTGCGCCGCGGTGATGTACGCCTACGTGTTCCTCAAGGTGCTGGACGTCGTCCACGGCCACAAGCTGGCGCTCCTGGGAACGTCGATGGGGCACTGGTTCCTGCTCGAGGTGGTGGGCTTCGTCCTGGTCCCGCTGGCGTTCTTCACCGAGGGCGTGCGCTGGAAGAGCGTGGCGGCCTGCAAGGTCGGCGCCGTGCTCACGATGATCGGCATCGTTCTGAATCGTCTGAACGTCTCGATCATCGGGTTCGAGTGGATGCAGCCCGTTCGCTACATCCCCACGCCCTACGAGGTGGTGGTGACGCTCGCGGTCATTCTCGCGGAGATCTGGGTGCTCCGCTGGGTCATCGTCCGGATGCCGGTGCTGAACGACTCGCCGGCCTGGGTTCGCGAGCCGGTGCGCGCGGCCGAGGTCCCCGAAGCCGCGCCGGCGTCGGTGTAGGCGGAGGAAGTCATGGAAACGCTCGTGCAGGATCCGTTCGCATCGAAGGGTGTCGAGTATCTGATCTGCCTCGCCTTCCTGGGGTCGCTGCCGGCCTACTGGCGCCATCTGAACCGGCCGGCCCGGCTGGGGATGGAGACGGCGGAGGAGCCCGTCCTGAGCGGCTGGTTCCATCTGCCCGCGCGGGCCGCGTTCCACGCCGGCCACACCTGGGCCGCGCCCGCGGGGCCGGGACGCTTCCGCGTCGGCCTGGACGACTTCGCGCAGAAGCTCCTGGGCAGCCCCGGCGCGGTGGCGCTCCCGGCGGTCGGATCGCGCCTGCAGCGCGGAGACCGGGGGTTCGCGATCGACGTCAGCGGGAGCCGCTTCGATCTGCCAGCGCCGTTGGCGGGACGCGTGGTCGCGCGCAACGAAGCCGCGCTCCGCGATCCCTCGCTCCTGGGCGATCCCTACGGAGCCGGGTGGCTCCTGGAAGTGCGGCCGTCGCGCTGGGGATCGGGACTCCGGTCCCTGATGCAGGGAAGGAGCGCGCGGGAATGGCTGGGTCGCGCCGAGGAGGCGCTCCGCCTGCGGATGAGTCCCGAGGTGGGCGCGGTGCTGCAGGACGGCGGCGTTCCGGTGCCCGGCATCGCGCGTGCGCTGGACGAAGATGGATGGGAGAAACTGGCCAGGGAGCTGCTCGCCCGCGGGTGAGCTCCCTGAAGCCGAGGTGCGACATGGATCGGCGAACCGAAGATCCCGGAACCTACCGAGTGTTTCCCGATCACGCCGAGCCCTGCGTGTGGATGCTGGCGGGGCTCCTCAGCTATCGCCTCTGCGACCGCGATTTCGACTGCGAGCATTGTCCCCTGGACGCCGCGATCCATGGCGTCCACTCCGCGCCGGCTCTGGACGCCGGCGCCGTGCCGGAGGGGCCGCCGCTGGATTGGGGGATCCGCGACGGCCTCACCTATCACCCGCAGTACGGCTGGGTCTCGGAGCTCGAGTCCGGCCGCCTCCGATGGGGGATCGACGGCGCCACGGCGCGGCTCCTCGATCACGCGACCGAGATCGTCATGCCGGCGGCCGGGTCCGATCTGGAGCAGGGGAAGGTGGCCTGCTGGGTGATGGACGACGGCGATGTCGTCCCGCTCCGCGCACCGGTGTCGGGGAAGATCACGCGCGCCAATCCCGCGCTCGCGCGCGAGCCGGCGCTTCTGATCCACGAGCCCTACGGCGCAGGCTGGCTGATGGAAGTGGAGGCTCCGGGCGGGCTCGCCATGCAGCACGGACTGTGTGGCGGAACCGAGCGGCGCCTTCGCGCCGCCCGCCAGATGCGCCGGCTCCATCGCGACGCCATGGCCCACCTGCACCTGGACCCCGGCGTCGGGCCGACGGCCCAGGACGGCGGCGAGCGCGTCTTGGACCTGCGCCGGGCCCTGGGCCGGGAGCGGTATCACCGACTTGTCCATTTCATTCTTCGATAATCACTTGAGCCCGTGCGGAGGGTGCCCGGCAAGGTGGGACCTTTGGCCCATATCGGTCGGGGTCCGCACGGGCCGTAGAATGATTCAACAGGCCAGACGCGGCGGGGGGTGAGCGTGTCCACGCTGGAAACAAGGTCCCGCTGGATCCGACGGGCGAAGGCCGTTTCCTCGTCCCTGAGCCTCCGACTATTCCTTTCCCTCATCGCCGTCATCCTCGCGGCATTCGCCGTCCAGACCTGGGCCAGCGTCCGCCTCGCCTCGCGCCAGTACGAGCGCGCACTCTACGAAGGGGCGGTCCGGTTCGGCGACCTCATCGAGCAGTCCACCCAGCACGGGATGCTGGTGAACCGCAAGGAAGAGGTCCACCGGGTGATCCAGGCCATCGCCCAGGCCCCCGACATGCAGGGGGTTCGCATCTACGACAAGAACGGCTCGATCGTCTTCTCGACCGACTCCACCGAGATCGGCAGGGTCGTGGACCTCCGGGCCGAGGCCTGCGTCACCTGCCATGGGCAGGGCACCCCGCTCCACGCCGTTCCCGACCGCGCGCGCGTGCGCATCTTCCAGAACCATCGCGGCCGGGTCATGGGCGTCGTCAACGCCATCGAGAATCGCGCCGAGTGCGCGCGCGCCGGCTGTCACGTCGCTCCCTCGCAGCAGAGCATTCTCGGCGTGCTGGACGTGCGCATGTCGCTGGCCGAGCCGGACGCGCGGCTCGCCTCCGCGCGCCGCCGCGCCATCGTCGGCGCGGTCGTCGTGGCCCTGCTGGCCGGGCTGGTGTCGGCCCTCTTCATCGTGCTCATGGTGCGCCGGCCGGTGCAGCGGCTGATCCGCGGCGCGCGGCTCGTCGCCTCCGGCGACCTGAGCGGCGAGATCCCCGTCGAGGGTAGGACGGAGATGGCGGAGCTGGCCGGCGCGTTCAACGAGATGACGCGGGAGCTGGCGCTGGCCCGTCGCGAGCTGACCGACTGGTCGGGGCGCCTCGAGTCGCGGCTTCAGGAGCGCACCGCGGATCTGACGCGCGCGCAGCGTGAGGTGGCGCACATGGACAAGACGGCGTCCTTGGGGCGCCTGGCCGCCACCGTCGCGCACGAGCTGAACAACCCCCTCGGGGGAATCCTGAACTACGCCAAGCTGACCTCGCGGACGCTGCGGGAGAGCGGCGTCGACGAGGCGGTCCGCCGCGAGACGGACGGGTATCTGGGCCTGATCCAGAAGGAGGCCGACCGCTGCGGGGTCATCGTCCGCAGCCTGCTCACGTTCGCGCGCCGGAGCGGCGCGCCGATGGGGCCGCACGCGCTGCGTCCCATCCTGGAGCGCGCGCTGATGCTGGTCCGGCACCATTTCGAGATCTCCCAGATCCGGGTGGAGGCGCCGCCGTTCGACGGAGACGACGCGCTCGTCTGCGACGCGGACCAGATCCACCAGGCCCTGGTCGCGCTCTTCGTGAATGCCGTCGAGGCGATGCCGCAGGGTGGCTCGCTGCGGATCACCACGACTGGGGACGCGGACCAGCTGCGCGTTTCGGTCGCCGACACGGGCGTGGGGATCCCGCCCGACGCGCTGGAGCACATCTTCGAACCCTTCTTTTCCACGAAGGACCGGCAGGAGGGTGTCGGCCTCGGTCTCGCCGTGGTGCACGGCATCGTGCAGCGCCACGGCGGCCGGATCGAGGTCGAGTCCGAGGTCCACCGCGGAACCACGTTCCACCTGATCCTCCCGCGCCGGCCCTCCGGACCGGGAGACCACCACGCGGGCGACGGAGCCCGGAGCGCGGACCAACCCGCGCTGAGCGGAGTCTAGGTCATGGCCGTGCGCGAGCAGGACGTCGTCGCCGTTTCGCCGGACCTGGGAAGCGTCCTCATCGTGGACGACGAGTTCTCGATGCGGGACTCCCTGGTCCACTGGTTCGAGAAGGACGGTTACCGGACGGGCAGCGCGCAGGACGGACGCGAGGCGCTGCAGCGCCTGGACGAGCAGGATTGGGACGCGGTGCTGCTCGACATCAAGATGCCCGGCATGGACGGCCTGGAGCTGCAGCGGCGGATCCGCGAGGTGGACCCGGATCTTCCGATCATCATGATCACGGCCTTCGCGTCGGTGGACTCCGCGGTTCAGGCCCTCAAAGAGGGGGCGTTCGACTACGTCACGAAGCCGATCGATCCCGACGAACTGAGCCATCTGGTGCGGCGCGCGGTGGAGAAGCGGCGCCTGCAGCGCGAGAACGCGCAGCTCAAGCGCAACGTGGACCAGCTCTCGACGCCGACGACGATCGTCGGCGCGAGCGGGCCGATGTCGAAGGTGCTGGAGCTGGTGGCCTCGGTGGCCCAGACGGACGCCACCGTGCTGATCCGCGGGGAGAGCGGCACCGGCAAGGAGCTGATCGCGCAGACGATCCACGCGAACAGCCGGCGGCGGTATTTTCCGATCGTTCCGGTGAACTGCGGCGCCATCCCCGAGTCGTTGCTGGAGTCGGAGCTGTTCGGCCACGAGAAGGGCGCCTTCACCGGCGCCCAGTATCGCCGCAAAGGGAAGCTGGAGATGGCCGACGGCGGCAGCCTCTTCCTCGACGAGGTGGGGACGATCAGCCTCCCGATGCAGGTGAACCTGCTGCGCGTCCTCGAGACCAAGGAGTTCACCCGGCTCGGCGGAACAAAGCCGGTGCGCGTGGACTTCCGCGTGATCTGCGCGACGAACCAGGATCTGGAGAAGCAGGTGAAGGAGGGGACCTTCCGCGAGGACCTCTACTTCCGCCTGAACGTGGTCACGATCTCTCTTCCGCCCCTGCGCGAGCGCCGGCAGGACATCCCGCTCCTGGCCCAGCACCTGCTCGGCAAGTACGCCACCGAGATGAACCGGCCGTTCACCGGATTCGATCCCGCCGCGATGGATCTCATGGTCCGCTACGAATGGCCGGGGAACGTGCGCGAGCTGGCCAACGCGGTGGAGCGCGCGCTGGTGGTGGGGCGCGGGCCGCTGGTGGCGGCCGAGGACCTGCCGATGAGGCTCAACGAGAAGACCGGCCCGCCGGCGGGGGACTCCCTGGTCGACGTGGAGAAGGCCCAGGTCAAGGCGATCCTCGAGCGGACGGGCGGGAACGTGACGCGGTCGGCCGAAATCCTGGGCATCGACCGGGTCACGCTGTACAACAAGATCAAGAAGTACGGCCTTCGCCCGTAACGGCGCCGCCATGCCCGGCCCCGGTATCGACGTCGTGCCGATCTACTTCACCGAGCGGGACGAGACGCTGCAACGTCTGGGCGCCGCCCTCGAGCTGGATTTCCGCACGACCGTGCGCTACCGGAATCCGTGGTTCGATCCGGAGGCCGCGTTCGACGCCGGGCGGGGGCAGTACCGCGCGGCGCTCTTCCTGAAGGCGCTTCTTCTGGACTCGCAGGCCGATCCGGCCGAGCGCGTGATCGGCGTGACCAGCGTGGATCTCTTCACGCCCGTGCTGACCTATGTGTTCGGCGAGGCGCAGCTGGGCGGGCGCGCCGCCGTGGTCTCCTGCCACAGGCTGCGCCAGGAGGCGTACGGGCTGCCTCCCGATCCGCGGCTCTTCTACGACCGGTTGCACAAGGAGGCCGTGCACGAGCTGGGGCACACGTTCGGGCTCATGCATTGCCGCTCGATCGGGTGTGTCATGGGCGCCTCGACGTACGCCGAGGAGATCGAGCTGAAGGCGGCTTCCTTCTGCGAGCGCTGCCGCGCGGTGGTCGCCCGGAACGGCGCTCCGGTGTTATCTTCCCCGCATGGCCCTCGATGACGCCGCCCGCGCGGAGGACGAGCTTCTCCAGCTGAGCCGCCGCCTCCTCGACGTGATCGCCTCTGGCGACTGGGACGCCTACGTCGCGATCTGCGACCCCTCCCTGACCTGCTTCGAGCCGGAAGCGCGCGGCGAGCGGGTCACGGGACTGGACTTCCATCACTTCTACTTCCGCGAGCGCCGGCCGGCCGAAGCGGCGCAGACCACGTTGATCGAACCGGAGGTCCGCATGCTGGGACCCGACGCGGCCGCCGTCACGTACGTCCGCTTGACCCAGTCCCGCGACGCCGCGGGCGCGGCGTGCACCTCCCGAGCCGAGGAAACCAGGATCTGGCAGCGGCGCGACGGGCGATGGAAGCTCGTCCACGTGCACCGCTCCATGAATCCGTGACGGCGAAGGAGCTCTCGGCGAGGCTGACGGCGAAGGAGCACTCGGCCAGGCTGACGGCGAAGGAGCCCTCCGCCGCGCTCCTGCGCGCCGGCGCCATCGCCTTCGCGGTCGCCCTTCTCGCCTCGCTCGCCGTTCCTTCCTTTCCCCTCGCCCGCGCCGCGCGAATTCCGGCGTCGGCTCTGCTCGTAGCGCTCCTCTTCGTTCACGGCGGGCCCGGGGGACGCGCACGGTTCCGGGTCCTGGCGTGGGGAGCGCTCGTCTTCGTGGCGGGATGGGGGTCCACCGGCCGGGGGGCGCCCGCGATCGGCGCCCTCATCGCGGCGATCCTGCTCGCGCTCTTCGTCCGGCGCCCCTTGGCGCCCTGGATGGAGACGCGGCCCACCGGATGGCTCCGGCTGTTCGCCCTCGGCGCGTTCCTGCCGCTCGCGATCGTCCTGGCCGCCGGGTCCGGCGCGGCGGCGCACGACAACGCGTTCATCCGCCTGGACCGCGCCCTCTACACCCTGGCCGTCTCGTGGATCTTCCTGAGCGCTCGGCTTTCGGTGGGGGAGCTGCTCCACCGCTGGATCCGCCGCGCGCGGATCCGCACCAAGCTGCTCGTCGCGTTCGGGATCTTCGCGGTGACCCCGGCGCTCCTGGCGTTCACGTACGCGACCCTCGCCGGATGGATCCACGCCGGCAGCCTCCGCGCCTCGGTGATCGAGCGCCAGCTGGGGGCCCGTTCGGGGGGGCGTGGGCTGATCGCCCGCGCGCGGGAGGGCGCTCCTCCGGCCAGCGGAGCGGAGCTGGCGGCGCGGATCGAACGCGAGCGCCCCGTTCTCGTGGATCGCGGCCTGGCGGCGGTGGCCCTCGAGCGCGGGCCCGAAGGATGGCGAACGATCGCGAGCTACGGCGATCCCGACTCGCTCTTCCGTCCCGCGGCCGCGCCGGTCGCCGACTCGGGCGACGTGGTGCAGGGACTGGTCTATCGAAACCGCCGCTTCTGGTGGGCGGAGACGGCGCTCTGGCCGAAGGGCGGCGACACGCTCGCCCTCTTGACCTATGAGCCGATCGACACCACGCGCGTGAGCCGGCTGGCCCGGGACATGGGATGCGACGCGGTGCTCATGACGTCGACGACCATGTTCTCGGGAGGAACCAAGGTCGAGGTGGGGCCGAAACGGCGCAATCAGCGCCACTTCCGCATGGCCGGAGGCATCGTCGAGATCGGCACGGACGAGCCGTTGCCCGATGGGGTCTCCGACTCCGTCGCGCTCGACTCGCTCTCCAGTCTCGGCGGCCTGTCCCTGGTCGGCGGGGGAGACTACGCGACCGCGACGTCGCTCAACCAGATCCGCAAGACGTCGAACGGCGGGTCCACGCCGCTCTGCTATCTCTGGAGGGGCGGCGAATGGCATCGCGGGGCCGCCCTGCTCCTGGTCCACTCGCCGCCGGGGGAGTCATTCCAGTACTCCGGAATGGACCTCGGCCCGATCGCGGTCGCCGCTCGTGTCGCGTTGATCGTCTTCGCGATCATCTTCATCTCCCTGGAGATCGTATCGCTGGTGGTGGGCGCTCGGGTCGCGCGCTTCATCACGCGCGGCGCGGCCGGGCTGCGCCAGGCGGCGGTATCGATCGGGCAGGGGGATTTCTCGGCGCGCGTGCGGGTCCCGTCCGAGGACGAGCTGGGCGAGCTGGCCGATTCGTTCAATCGCATGGCCGCGGGGCTCGAGGAGGGGCAGCGCGCGATGGTTGAGCGTGAGCAGATGCGCCGCGAGCTGGAGCTGGCGCGGCGGATCCAGTCGCGTCTCCTCCCGCCCGGGCCGCCGTCCTTGCCGCGCCTGGACGTCGCGGCCGCCAATGCGATGAGCCAGCAGGTGGGCGGCGACTACTACGACTTCATCTCGCTCGAGAACGGACACGTGGGGTTCTGCATCGCCGACGTGGCCGGGAAGGGCGTCGCCGCCGCGTTATTGATGAGCAGCGTGAAGACCGCGCTCGTCTCGAGCGCCGCGGTCGAGACCGCGCCGCACCTCTTGACCGGACGGGTGAACCGCCTGCTGGAGCAGAGCATCGAGCCCGGGCGCTTCGTGACCTTCTTCCTCGCGTCGCTCGATCCCTCGACGATGCGCCTGGAGTACGTGAACGCGGGACACCCCGCGCCGATGCTTCTGCGCGCCGCGGGCGGCGTGGAGCGGCTGGAGATGGGCGGCATCATTCTCGGCATCGATGCGGCAGCCAAGTTCGAAGCCGGCGCCGTAACGTTGGCGCCCGGAGACCTGCTGGCGATGTTCACGGACGGGGTGACCGAGGCCCAGGGAGCGGACGAGGAGCTGTTCGGGGACGCGCGCATCGAGTCGGTGCTGCACTTGAATCGCGACCGCACCGCCGAGGAGGTGCTGAACGCGTTGATCGAAGCGGTGAAGAGCTACGAGGGAGCGCGGGGACCGTCGGACGATCTCACGGCGGTTGTGGTGAAGCTGGAGCGATAGCTCTGGGGCCCTGCGTCACTTTCCCGCGACAATCGTCCATGATTTCACCGCCGCTGGCGGCGGTAAAAAGTTGGGCGGTCAGAGTTTGCGGCGGTGGAGACTACCGTGCGTACAACCGATGCGCGGCCATGAGGTGGCGCAGCGCGTCGGCGCGCTGGCCGAGCTTTTCCAGCAACAGTCCCAGGTTGTAGTGCGCGTCCGCGAGATCGGGATCCAGCGCGATCGCCTGCTCGTACGCTTCGGCGGCGGCCTGCGGGCAGTTTCGATCTTCCAGCAACACGCCCAGATTGAAATGCGACGTCGCGTCCTCGGGGTCGCACTGGATCGCGCGGCGATAGCGCGCCTCGGCCGCCGCGAGATCTCCCGCGCGGTGATCCAGCCGGCCCAGATTGAGGTGGGCGTCGGCGTAGTTCGGATCGGCGTCGAGCGCTTTCAGATACGCCTGCCGGGCCTCGAGCGGCGACGTGCTCTCCATCTCCGAGCCCAGCCGGAACCAATGCTCGGCGGACTCATCGGGTGGCGCTTCCCGTCGCTCTGTCGCCCGCTTCGAAGCGACGTCGCGGAAGATGGAGATCACCGCCGGAGCCCCTGATGATTTCTGAAGCGGAGCCGCGGGCGTCCTGGACGATTTCTGAAGAGGATCCGCCGGCGTCTGGGCCGATTTCTGAAGATGGGCCGACGGCTTTCCGGGCCACTCTTGGGGAGCCGCTGCGACGTCCTCGACGCCTTCCTCCTCGGCTCCGCCTCCGGCGGACATCACCTCGAACAGCGGCGCCTCGCTCGCGCCGGCCACGTCGCCCGCGACGAAATCGAGCACGAACTGACCCGATTCGGGCTGCCAGGGCGCCTTGCCGTCCCAGGCGATCGCGCGGTCGCCGTCGGCGCGGATCCGAATGCTGCTCAGGGGGTGTTCCTCGGAGAGCTGCTGCTTCAGGGTGGACCAGATGCGCTTCACGCGGGAGGCGGGAACACCCGCGTCGAGCAGGCGCCGCGTCGTGCGGAGCAGGAGCAGCTCCTGGAAGGTGAACTCGAGGGGTCCGCCGGGACCGTCCTTGGGGACAATGCCGCCCATGCGAGCCCAGGTGCGGACCCTGGGCTCCGTGACGTGGAGAATCCGCGCCGCGTCGCGCATGGAGAAGGTTCTCGCCGCGTCCATTCCCGACCGCCCCTCACGACATCCCGACAGCCCTGCCACGCCCCGCCGAAAATCTACACCAACGGGCTGCCGTTTGCTCTGCCGAACCGCCCTCTCGCTACCGTGCCGCCCGTTTCGCCGCCTTCGCCGGAGCTTCCGCCCGCTTC
>DASSLZ010000360.1:0-8793 GCA_035689165.1 Candidatus Eiseniibacteriota bacterium
GGCCGAATCGGGATCGACGAAGCCTTCCTCTTGAGCTGCCGCGACGGCCGGGAATATTGATGTGAGAAGCAGTACCAGGAGCAGCCTTCGGCTCATGGAGCTTCTCCCAAGGAAGCCCGCGCCAGCGCGAGCCACTCTTCCACCGCGAGCGTCTCCCCGCGGCGCGAATCGTCGATTCCGGCTTCGTCGAGCAGCCGGCGCGCGGCGGCGGGCTCCACCGCGAGGCCGCGAGCCAGCGCGTTCGCGACCGTCTTGCGGCGCCCTGTCGTCGCGGCGCGGGCGATGCGCTCGGCTTCGCGCCGCTCGGCCTCGGTCGTTCCGGGATAGGGGCGCGGGGTCAGGCGCACCACCGTGGAATCCACGTCGGGGCGGGGATGGAAGGCGCCGGGCGACACCCGGAACATCGGCTCGACCTCGGCGTGAAGGGAAAGGAAGACGGCGAGCGAGCCGTACTCCTTGCCTCCGGGCCTCGCGGTCATCCGCTCGGCGACCTCGCGCTGCACCATGAGGATGGCGCGGCGCACGCGGGGGCCCTGCGCGAGCACCCACTCGATGGCGGGCGTCGTGATCGAATAGGGAAGGTTGGCGACCACGGTCACGGGCCCGCTCCCCGGCAGGAGCTCCTCCAAGCGCTGGTTCAGGATATCTCCGCGAACCACGCGCACCGCGGCCCGGTTCCCGGCCGCGTCGTATTTCCGCTCCAGGGCATCGGCCAGTCGGAGGTCCAACTCCACCACAAGGACCCGCCGCCCGAGGGCCGCCAGCCGCTCGGTCAGGGCGCCCAGGCCGGGGCCGATCTCGAGAATCTCGGTCAGCTGGTCCTCGACGAGCGCGGCGATCCGGTCGGCCACCCTGGGGTCCTGCAGGAAGTTCTGCCCCAGGCGCCGGCTGGGCCGGACGCCCAGCTCGCGAAGGGCTCCGGGCACGCCAGAGGCGGCCCCCGGGTCGCCGGTGCCCGCCGTGGGGCGGAGCCGCTCGCGCCGCGACGCCCGCGACGGCGGCGGGGCCGGAGTCCGCCTAGATCCGGAAGAGCGCACGGGCCGCGGCATCGGTGGCCGTCTCCAGCGCCGCGGGCGTGGTCCCGAGCGAGGCGGCCACGTGATCCCGCACGAGCGCGAGATAGGCGGGCTCGTTCCGCTTTCCCCGGTGCGGCACCGGAGCGAGGTACGGGGCGTCCGTTTCCAAAACCACGTGCTCCAGCCCGATCTGGCGAAGGATCTCCGGGAGCGGGCTCTTCTTGAACGTGGCCGATCCGCCGACCCCGATCTTCATCCCCATCGCGATCACGCGCCGCGCGAGCGCCACGTCTCCCGCGAAGCAGTGGAACGTTCCCCCGGCGGACGGCGGTCCCTCGCGCTCGAGGAGCGCGGCCACGCGCTCTCCGGCGGCGCGATGGTGCAGCACGAGCGGCTTCCCCGCCTTCTTCGCGATCGCGACGTGGCGGCGCAGGAACTCTTCCTGCACTTCGATCGGCGCGTTCTCCGGCCAGTGCAGGTCCAGACCCGTCTCGCCGATCGCGACCACCTCCGGCTCCGCGGCCAGGGCTTCGATCTCGTCCATCTCGGCCATGCGCTCGGCCGCGACGTCGCAGGGATGGAAGCCGACGGCGGCGCGAACGAGCGGATCCCTCCGCGCCAAGGCGATGGCGGCGCGGCTCCCGGCGGCGTCGGTGCCGGCCTCCACGATCCGCGTTACGCCGGCCTCGCGCGCGCGGGCCAGCACCAGGTCGCGGTCTTCGTCGAAGTCGGCGCGCCCGATATGGGCGTGCGAGTCGATCATGGGAATGGGGTACGGACCGTGCCGGTCAACGTCCGCTCGCGGCGCTCCCCGCGGCCACCGCGCGATCGATCCGCGGAAAGAGCGGCTCCGAGGCCCCGAGCACCACGCCGGTCGGCGGCGGCGGCAACAGCGCGCCCTCCGCCGGGAATCGCGCTTCTTCGAGGGCGGGCGCAAGCCGGAGCGTCTCCCAGACGAGGCGCGCCCGGGACGGCATGATGGGAAAGAGGAGGATGGCCGTGTGCTGCAGCGCCACGGCCAGCGCGCCGAGCAGGCGGTCCAGCTCCTCGGCACGCGCGGGATCCTTGGCCAGGTTCCATGGGGCGCGCTCCTCCACGAGACGGTTGGCGCGCCGCACGATGGTCCACGCGGCCTCGATTCCCCGCTCGATGGCGAACGCCTCGAACCCGGCGCGGTAGTCCCGGAACGCATCCGCGATCAGCCCGTCCAGCCCGTCGATCGGCTCGGCGCGGGCCAGGATGCCGCCCCGGTAGCGATGGATCATCGACACCGTGCGCGTGAACAGGTTTCCCCAGTCGTTCGCCAGGTCGGCGTTGTAGCGGTCGATGAACAGATCCCAGGTGAAGTCGCCGTCGCGGGAGAGCGGCACTTCCTTGAGCAGGTAGTAGCGGAGCGGATCGGCGCCGTACTTGTCCGCCACTTCAAGCGGGTTGACGATGTTGCCGAGCGACTTGGAGAGCTTCTGCCCCTGGAAGTGCACCCACCCGTGGCCCAGCACCGTCTTCGGCAGCGGCACGCCGGCGCTCAGGAGCATCGCGGGCCAGATGATGCAGTGGAAGCGCGTGATGTCCTTGCCGATCACGTGCAGGTCGGCCGGCCACCAGCGCGCGTAGTCGCCATCGGGGTCGGGATAGCCGACGCCGCTCACGTAGTTGATCAGCGCGTCGAACCAGACGTAGACCATCTGCGAGGGATCGCCCGGGAAGGGAACGCCCCACCGGGTCGAGGAGCGCGAGACGGAGATGTCCTCCAGCCCGCCTTCGATCACGTTCACGATCTCGTTCTTCCGGATGTCCGGGATGATGAACTCCGGATGGGTCCGGATGTGCTCCAGGAGGCGCGCCCCGTAGGCGGAGAGCTTGAAGAACCAGTTCTCCTCGCTCAGCCATTGCGGCTCCGTGTGGTGCACGGGGCACTTCCCCTCCTCGAGATCCTTCTCGGGATAGAAGCGCTCGCACGAAACGCAGTAGAAGCCCTCGTACTTTCCTTTATAGAGGTCGCCCCGCTCGGCGAAGCGCTCGAACATCGCCTGAACGCCGCGCACGTGGCGCGGCTCGGTGGTGCGGATGAAGTCGTCGTAGGAGATGTCGAGCCGCTTCCAGACGCCCTGGAACACCTCGGCCATCCGGTCGCAGTACTCCCGCGGCTCCAGCCCCTTCTCGCGCGCGGCTTTCTCGACGTTGGTGGAGTGCTCGTCGTTCCCCATCAGGAAATGGGTGTCGAAGCCGGCGAGCCGCCGGTAGCGGGCGAGGGCGTCGGCGGCGATCTTCTCGTACGCGGTGCCGATGTGGGGCGCCGCGTTCACGTAGTCGATCGCCGTCGTGAGGTAGTACTTGGCCATCAGCGTTCTGGCCCGGGACGGGGACCGCGGCGCGGGCCGCCCTGCGGGGGGCCGCCATGGTTCGGGCCGTGCCCGCCGCGCGGCCCGTGCGGACGGTGTCCCTGGTTGCCGCCGCGGGCGTCGGGGCCTCGGGAGTCGGGAGGCCGCGGCGCGTCACCCTCGCCCACGCTGTCGCCGTCGCCGGGTGCGGCGCCGCGCGCGGCGCAGCGCGTCTTGTCGCAGCCCTTCCGCCGGTCGCGCGTCGGTCCGGCGATCTTGGTCCCCTTCGGAACGTCGGTGAGGAGCATGGTCGTCTCCTTGCCCGTATCGTCGCGCAGGTGGAGCGTGCGGTGAAAGATGTCCACGCGTCCCACCTCCCACTCCGCCCCCTCCAGCGTGAGGCGGCTTCCGATCTTCGGAAATTCGCGCGCCGATTCCTTGTAGAAGTCGAGCTCGTAGCGGAGGCAGCACTTGAGCCGGCCGCACGCCCCCGAGATCTTGGATGGGCTGGGCGAGAGCCCCTGGTCCTTCGCCATCTTGAGCGTGATCGGCTCGAACTCGCGCAGCCAGGTGGCGCAGCAGAGCTCGCGCCCGCACGTGCCCACGCCGCCGATCCGTCCCGCCTCGTCGCGCACGCCGATCTGGCGCAGCTCGATCCGCGTGCGGAAGATGGAGGCCAGGTCCTTCACCAGCTCGCGGAAATCCACGCGCTTCTCGGCGGTGAAGTAGAAGGTGACCCGGTTTCCATCCAGCTGGAATTCGCAATCCACGAGCTTCATTTCGAGATCGCGCTGCGCGATCCGGTCGCGGCACTGGATAAAGGCGCGCTCCTCGCGGGCCCGGTTCGCCTCCAGGCGCTGCAGATCCTCGGGGCGGGCGGCGCGAAGCACGGCCTTGAGCCCCTCGGGCGCGATCGCCGCCGAGACCCATTCGCTGGAGTGGTGGATGCGGCCCAGGTCCTCGCCCCGCTCGGCCTGGACGATCACGTAGTCCCCCTCGCGGAGCGGGAGCCTCTGGACGTTCGCGTAGTGCTCGCGGCGGCGCCCTTTGAAGACGATCTCGAGAACGGGAGCGGGCGAAGCCGGGGGCGCGGGAGGAACCGCGGTCGCGGCGGGAGTCTCGGCGATGTCGGTGCGTTCCATATCGATTCACGCCCGCCGGAGCGGGCCCTCGTGGACGGTCATCCGCGCGCGAACAGGCCCATGCGGTTCTGGGCCGACGCGACGGCATAGGCGGCGGTGACGTTCGACTGCACCGCCGCGGCGATCTCCTCCAGGATCCGAACCCGCGCCGCGAGCGTTTCGAGCGGCAGGGCGCGGGCGTCCGCCGCAACCTCGCGTTTCAGGTCGAAGTTGGCCGGCTCGGTGCCGGGCCCCTCGACCTGTTCGCGGATCACGTCGCGGTAATAGTGCGTCGCGAGCGCCACCGCGGTGAGGAAGCGGCCGCGGTCGCGCTCGAGCCGTGCCTTCCGGAGCGGCCCGAGGACGGCGCTCGTCTTCGGGCGCACGAACAGGTCGATGGCCGCGTCCCGCAGCCGGGCGAAGTCGGACGCGTCGGGGGCTTCCTTCCCCGCCGCGTCCATCGGCTGGAGGAAGGGCGCCACCGCCCGGGTCAGGCTTCCCTGCGCCGTCGCCGCCGCGAGCCGCGCGGCCGCCGGAGCGATCCCATACCCCACGGTCAGCGCTTCCACGATCGTCGCGGCCGGAAGCGGCCGGAAGCGGATCGGGAGGCATCGCGAGGCGATCGTCGGAAGGAGCGCGCGCCGCTGCCGCGCTCCCAGGATCAGCAGGCGATTCGGCTGCGGCTCTTCGAGGATCTTCAAGAAAGCGTGCGCCGCGGGTCCGGTCATCGCCTCGGCCCCCTTCACGACGAGCACCTTCCAGCCCCCCTCGCGCTGCGCCGTCAGCGACAGGAACTCCTTCGCACGCGCGAGATCCTCCACCGAGTGCACGACGGGGCGCGAGAAGACCGGCGCGAACCAGGGCTCCCGGGCGTAGCGCTCGCGGATGCGGGCGCGCGCCTCGGAGCGCGCCTCGTCGGCCTGCCGCTCGGTGCGCCCCTCGGTCTTGAAGGTGGGGAGCGGAACGAGAAGCTCGAGGTCGGGATGGCGGAGCGCCAAGGCCGCGACGCAGGAAGGACACGCGTCGCAAGGCTCGCCGCCGGGCCGGGGCCGCTCGCACAGCATGGCGCGCGCGAACCAGAGCGAGGCGCGCGTCTTCCCCACCCCCGCCGGACCATGGAACAGGTAGGCGTGGCCGACGTGGCCCGTCTTCCAAGCGGCGCGGATCAAGGCGAGCGCCTCGTCCTGGCCGCGAAGGGTGTCGTCGCTCATTGGGTGAACGGCTATCGGAGCCACTCGATCGGGTTCAGCGCCTGCTTCCCCCGGCGAATCTCGAAGTGGAGTGCCGTTCCAATCGTGGAGCCGGTGTCGCCGACCCGGCCGATGACTTCGCCGGCGGCAACATCCTTGCCGACCGGCACGCTGATCTCGGAGGCATGTGCGTACAGGGTGTAGAAGCCTCCTCCGTGGTTGAGGATAGCACACTTGCCGAAGCCCTCGAGCCAGTTGACGTAATCCATCCGCCCCTGCGCCACGGCCTTGATCGGGGTCCCGAAGGGGGCCGCGATGTCGATGCCGCTGTTGAAGGTCTTGGTCCCGAAGCGCGGATTGGTCACGTTCCCGAACCCGGTCGCGACCTTGCCCGTCACCGGCCAGGCCAGGCGCCCCTTGTTCTTGGAGAAGTCCCCGAAGAGAGGTTGCTCGCCGGGCGCCCCGCGCTCGGCCGCCAGGCGCCGCTTCTCCAGCTGCTCGATCAGCCCCTGGATCCGCTTGCTCGCCCGCCGGATCTCGGCCTGGGCCTGCTCGTTCGACTTGGCGTCGGAGCGGACCTGCCGGAGGAGGTTCCGCCGCTGCGCGGTGAGCTGCGCCAGCGCCCGCTTCTCGCGCTCGGTCTCGGAAGCCAGCCGGTCCAGCTCGCGCTTCCGGCTCTCGAGCCGCGTCTTGGTGTCCTGCACCTCGACCCGGCGCGCCTGCGTGAGGAGCAGCTGCTGGTGGTCCTCGCGCGCCACGCGCGCGAGGTAATAGGTCCGCGTCACCAGGTCGCCAAAGGAGCGGGCCGAGAGGATGTACTCGATGTCGCGGCTCCGCCCCCGCTTGTAGATCTCGCGGAGGCGCCAGGCCAGGCGCCGCCGGTCCGCCTCCAGCTGGATCGCCGTGCGCCCCAGCTCGGAGGTCGTCTCCCCCAGGTCGCCCGCCACCGCGCGGCGGCGGCGCTCCAGCGCGGCCAGGTAGCGCAGCGTGAGCTGGAGGTTCTTTTCGGTGTCGCGCAGGTCGCCCAGGATGTTCCGCTCGCGTCCCTTCAGCTGCTGGGAGATCACGCGGCGCTTCTCCAGCTCCTGGCGGAGGGACTCCAGCTCCTTCTTCTGGGCTTCGATCTCGGCGCCGCTCGCGTCGGGCGCCGAGCTGTCGGGAGCCGCCGGAGCCGCCTGGGCGAGGACTTCGGGCGCGGAGGCTTGCGCGGCGCCGGGTGCCGGCGCGGCGACCGCCAGGGCGACGAGAAGGAGCGCGGCTAGAGCAGCCATTTCCTCGGAAGCGTCACGACCGCGATCCAGCTCCCGAGGAGTCCCAGAAGCCCGCTCACCCCGACGAAGAGCGCGAGGGTCGAGTTGGGGAGGAATTGCAGCCGGAAGAGTCCCTCGGCGAGCGAGTCGTTCAGGAATCGCGCGACCAGGACCGTCAGGAGCGAAGCGATCGAAGCGAGGACGAATCCCTCGAGGAGATAGGGGGCTTCGTTGAAGAGGAATCCGCCGCCGAGCGAGCGGACCAGGTGGATCGAGTCGAGCCGCGCCTGCACCGAGAGACGGGTCGTGGCGCCCACGACGAAGAGAACGCCCAGCACGACGATGATCCCGATCACCGCGCCGATCTGCTTCAGCGTGCCGACCACCTGCTGCGCGCGGAGCACCCACTCCCCGGCATAGCGCACGTCCTCGACGTGCGCGACCGTCTCGGCCTCCCGCGCGATGGCGCGCACTCCCTCGGCGCTCCGATAGCCGGACGCGGGTCGGATCACGATCGAGGCGGGAAGCGGGTTCGAGCCGACTGCCTGGATCAGCGCCTCGTCGGCGACGTCCTCACGGAAGGCGGCCCACGCCTCCTCTTTGCTGATGTAGCGAAGCGTCCCCACGCCGGGGATCGCCTGCAGGGAGGCCTGCACCTGCGCCAGATCGGAGCGCGAGAGACCCTCGTTCAGGAAGACCGAGACCTCCTCGCGCGATTCGAGCTGGTCGGTGTAGACCGCCACGCTCTGGATGATCATGAGGAAGAAGAGGAAGATGAGGAGGATCGACGCCATCGAGAGGATGCTCGTGAGGAGCAGCGTGCGATGCTGCGCGATCCCCCGCCACAGCTCCCGGCTGACGTAGCGCGCGCGATTCATCATCGGGGCAGCACCTCCGCGGTCGCGGACGGATCGCCTTCGGGGGCGTCCGACCGGAGGATGCCGCGCTCCAGGCGGATCACGCGCCCGGGGTGGCGCCGCACCCAGTCTTCGGCATGCGTCGCGACCAGGACGAGGGCGCCGCGCGCGTTGATCTCGCGCAAAAGGCCGAAGATCTGCGTCGCCGCGACGGGATCGAGGTTTCCGGTCGGCTCGTCGGCGATCAGGATGCGCGGATGGCGCGCCATCGCCCGCGCGAGCGCGACCCGCTGCTTTTCGCCCGCGGAGAGATCGCTCGGAAAGAGCGACTCCTTGCCGCGGATTCCCATCTGGTCGAGGAGCGGGTTCACGCGGTCACGGATCTCCGTGCGGTCCCAGATTCCGGAGATCTGGCAGGCGAGCGCGATGTTCTCGTGGACGGTTCGATCTTGAAGGAGCCGGAACTCCTGGCCGAGCACGCCGACCAGGCGGCGCATCTTGCGGCTCGAGACCCGCCCGCCGCGCCCGGGCACCTCGCCCGGATCCACGTGGACGCGCCCGCTCGAGGGCTTTTCGGCCATGGCGAGGATGCGGAGCAGGGTCGACTTGCCGGCGCCGCTGGGCCCCAGGACGAAGACCCATTCGCCCGGCTCGAACGAGAGGGTGACGTCGCTCAGGGCGATCCGGTCCCCGTAGGTCTTGGAGACGTGGTCCAGCCGGATCAGCGGCATGGCACCTCTCCTCCCACGCCGACGCGAGGACGGGCAGGGCGCGCGGCGGTCAGGGCCATGTCCACTCCAGACGCTTCCGCCCGGCGCGCGTCGCGAGATCGGCCCCGACCCGAACGGCCGTCGCGAGCCCCGAGGGATCGGGCGCCTTTGCGCCGCCGCGCCACGCGCGGTCGAACGCGGTGCCGTGGTCCACGCTGCTGCGCACGAAGGGAAGGCCCAGCGTCACGTTGGCGGCTCCGCCGATCCCGCCGCTCTTGGCCGCGATCAAGCCTTGATCGTGATACATGGCGACGACCACGCCCACGTC